>NZ_JBSGJZ010000011.1:0-259752 GCF_053605825.1 Saccharopolyspora sp. NPDC003752
CTCGACCGCGTCCGCGCCTGCCCCCACCGCGTCGGCACCCTCGCCAAAGCCATCCTCACCCTCGAACACGCAGGATGAAAAACGCTCATTGAAATCGAAGGTTCGATTTCAATGGAACTTGCGGGTTGTCCACATCCTCCCGGCGAGTCGTCGTCCGACATGCCGGAGGGTGTGGACAACTTCTTCGATTTCAATGGAAATCGGACCTCTGATTTCCATTGAAATTGCGGATCTCCGATCTTTGGGTGGGTCAGGTCGTGGTGATGCGGAGGACCTTGTCGTCGGTTCCGTTGGACGTCGTCACGTAGAGGGCCCCGTCCGGTCCTTGGCGGGCCGCTCGGAGCCGGCCGTGGGTGTCGTTCAGCTCCGGAGGGATCGACACCTCGTTGATCGCGCCGTCCGGTCGCACCTCGAAGAGCAGCAGCTTGCTGCCCTTGAGCGCGGTGACCGCGAGCATCCCGTCGAAGCGGCCCCACTGCGAGCCGGTCAGGAACGCCGCCGCGCTGATCGCTTCGGTGCGATCGCCGGACGACCAGACCGCCTTCACCGCGTCCGGGAAGCGGTGCAGGTCGGTCATCGGCACCGACTCCTCGTAGCTGCGTTCGGTCCCGCCGCGCGACGGGTCCCAGCCGTAGTTCCCGCCCGGCCGCAGCAAGTTGATCTCGTCGTCGACGTCCGGCCCGTGCTCCGCGACGAACACCTGACCGCCCGGCCGCGGCGCGACGCCCTGCGGGTTGCGGTGCCCGTAGGTGTACAGCAGCCGCTCGCGCGGGTTCGGCGAAGCGATGAACGGGTTGTCCTGCAGGGGAGCGCCGGTGTCGATGTTCATCCGCAGGACCTTCCCGCCGAGCGAGCCGCGGTCCTGCGCGATCGCGGGCCGCGCCGTGTCCCCGGTGCTCACCAGCAGCGCGCCGTCCTCGGCCACCGCCAGCCGGCAGCCGGAGTGCCGCCCGCTGGGGTTCACCGGCAGCCCGGTGAGCAGGTCGCCGACCCGGTCCGCGCGCGAGCCGTCTTCGGCCAGCCGCCAGGTGATCAGCCGGATGTCGACCGCCGCGCCGTTCTCCTGGTGCGTCTGGCAGGTGATGAACCGCCGGTTCTCGGCGAACGACGGGTGCACCAGCAGGCCCATCAGCCCGCCTTCGCCCTCCGCGAGCACGTCCCCGAGGTCCGCCTGCACCGGCCGCACCAGCGCTCCCGGCCGGTGATCGGCGAGCAGCGCGAGCCGGCCGGGGCGCTGGCCGACCAGCGCGGTGCCGTCCGGCAGGAACCCGATGTCCCAAGGATGTTCCAGCCCGGCTGCGACGACCTCGACGCGCAGCGCCGACGACCCCGGGGCGGCCGTGCTGACCGGTGCGGGCCGATCGTCGCTGCTCGCGATGGCGCAGCCGGCCAAGGCGCCGATCAGCGGGAGCAGCAAGGCGATCGCGGCGAACCGGCGCATGGGCATGCGCACAGTGTGACACCGGCCATGCGGTGCGTTCGGGTCGTCGCGTTCGTGTCGGACCGGAGTCGTAGTCTGGAACCCGTCGCCCCTGCGGTCTCGGCGTTCGTCCCGGGCAGGGGTGTGCCCGCATTCGCCATGTCTTGCTGCGAGGTAGCTCCATGAGCCAGGCCGGTCCCCTGCGCGGACTGCTCGAAATCGTGCTGCGCGATCCCGCCATCCGGCAGGTCGTGGCGGCGGCCGGGCGTCCGCGCCTGGTGCTGGAAGGCCCTGTCGCGGCCCGGTCGCTGACCGCCGGCGCGCTGGCCGCCGAGGGTGGTGCCGGGCGGCCGGTGCTGCTGGTCACCGCCACCGGCCGGGAGGCGGAGGAGGCCGCGGCGGCGCTGTCGGACCTGCTCGGCCCGGCCGGCATCGAGGTGTTCCCGTCCTGGGAAACCCTGCCGCACGAACGACTTTCGCCCCGCGCTGACACCGTGGGCCGGCGGCTGTCGGTGCTGCGCCGCCTCGCACATCCCGAGGAGCACGCGCACGGCGCCGTCCAGGTGCTGGTGACCACGGTGCGCAGCCTGATCCAGCCGATCGCGCCCGGGCTCGGCGAGCTGGCGCCGGTGCGGCTCGCGGTCGGCGTCGAGCACGACTTCGAGGAACTCGTCGAGCGGCTCGCGTCGTTGGCCTACGACCGGGTCGACATGGTCGAGAAGCGCGGCGAGTTCGCGGTGCGCGGCGGCATCGTCGACGTGTTCCCGCCGACCGAGGAACACCCGCTGCGGGTGGAGTTCTGGGGCGACGAGGTCACCGAGATCCGCCCGTTCGCCGTCGCCGACCAGCGCTCGCTCGCGGACTCGCCGAGCACCGAGCTGTTCGCCCCGGCCTGCCGGGAGCTGCTGATCACCGAGCCGGTCGCCGAGCGCGCCGCGAAGCTCGCCGAGCAGCACCAGACCGACACGCACCTCGCCGAGATGCTGGAGAAGATCGCCGGCGGTGCCCCGGTGGAGGGCATGGAGGCGCTGATCCCGGCGCTGTGCGAAGGCGAGATGCGGCTTCTGACCGACCTGGTCCCGGCGGGCACGCACGTGCTGCTCGCCGATCCGGAGAAGATCCACGCCCGCGCCGCCGACCTGGTGCGCACCGGCCAGGAATTCCTGGAGGCCTCCTGGATGGTCGCCGCCGACGGCGGCAAGGCGCCGATCGACCTGGGCGCCTCGGCCTACCGCAGCCTCGCGGAGGTCGCCGAGCACACCCGCTCGATCGACCTGCCGTGGTGGCCGCTGACCCAGCTGACCAGCGAGGAGGGCGAGGACGACGACGAGGTCATCCGGCTCGTCCTCAAGCAGGTGGACGCCTACCGCGGCGAGATCGAGCGCGCCTTCACCGACCTGCGAGCGCACACGGCCGCCGGCGGCGCGGCGGTGCTGGTGCTGGCCGGTGCGGGCACCGCCCAGCGCGCGGTGCAGCAGCTGCGCGAAGCGGAGCTGCCCGCGCGGCTGGCCGAGGACGGCCTGGCGGCGGAGCCGGAAGCCGGCGTGGTGACGGTGGTGCGCGGCGGGCTGGAGGACGGCTTCGCCGCGCCCGGGATCGCGCTGGTGGTGCTCACCGAGGCGGACCTGACCGGCGGCCGGGGCGGCACCTCCACGAAGGACATGCGCCGGATGCCGTCGCGGCGGCGCAACGCGGTCGATCCGCTGGCGCTCAAGAACGGCGACTTCGTCGTGCACGATCAGCACGGCATCGGCAAGTACGTGGAGATGGTGCAGCGCACCGTCGCCGGTGCGACCCGCGAGTACCTGGTGCTGGAGTACGCGGCGAGCAAGCGCGGCCAGCCCGGCGACCGGCTGTTCGTGCCGACCGACCAGCTCGACGAGGTCAGCCGCTACGTCGGCGGCGAGGCGCCGTCGCTGAGCAAGCTCGGCGGCTCGGACTGGAAGAACACCAAGGCCAAGGCGCGCAAGGCGGTCAAGGAGATCGCCGCCGAGCTGGTGCAGCTGTACGCGGCCCGGCAGTCCTCGCCCGGGCACGCCTTCGGCGGGGACACGCCGTGGCAGCGGGAGCTGGAGGACGCCTTCCCCTACACCGAGACCGGCGACCAGCTGGCCGCCATCGACGAGGTGAAGGCCGACATGCAGCGCCCGGTGCCGATGGACCGGGTGATCTGCGGCGACGTCGGTTACGGCAAGACCGAGATCGCGGTGCGCGCGGCGTTCAAGGCGGTGCAGGACGGCAAGCAGGTCGCCGTCCTGGTGCCGACGACGCTGCTCGCCCAGCAGCACCTGAACACCTTCACCGACCGGATGCGGTCGTTCCCGGTGGCGGTCAAGGGCCTGTCCCGGTTCACCGACCCGATGGAGTCCGAGGAGACCATCAAGGGCCTGGCCGACGGCGCGGTCGACATCGTGATCGGCACGCACCGGCTGCTGCAGACCGGGATCCGCTACAAGGACCTGGGCCTGGTGATCGTCGACGAGGAGCAGCGCTTCGGCGTCGAGCACAAGGAGCACATCAAGGCCCTGCGCACGCACGTGGACGTGCTGACCATGTCGGCGACGCCGATCCCGCGGACGCTGGAGATGAGCATGGCGGGCATCCGGGAGATGTCGACCATCCTCACCCCGCCGGAGGAGCGGCACCCGATCCTGACCTACGTCGGCGCGTACGACCAGAAGCAGGTCGCCGCCGCGATCCGGCGCGAGCTGCTGCGCGACGGCCAGGTGTTCTTCGTGCACAACCGGGTGCACGACATCGAGAAGGTCGCGCGCCAGCTGCGGGAACTGGTGCCGGAGGCGCGGATCGTCACGGCGCACGGGCAGATGAACGAGGACCGGCTGGAGAAGATCATCCAGGGGTTCTGGGAGCGCGAGCACGACGTGCTGGTGTGCACCACGATCGTCGAAACCGGCCTGGACATCTCCAACGCGAACACGCTGATCGTGGACCGCTCCGACCTGCTCGGCCTCGCCCAGCTGCACCAGCTGCGCGGCCGCGTCGGGCGGGCGCGGGAGCGCGGCTACGCGTACTTCCTGTACCCGCCGGAGAAGCCGCTGACCGACACGGCGCACGACCGGCTGGCGACCATCGCGCAGAACTCCGAGCTCGGCGCGGGCATGGCGGTCGCGATGAAGGACCTGGAGATCCGCGGCGCGGGCAACATCCTCGGCGCCGAGCAGTCCGGGCACATCGCGGGCGTCGGCTTCGACCTGTACGTGCGGCTGGTCGGCGAGGCCGTAGACGCATTTCGGCGGCACGCGGGAGCGGAGCCGGGCGAGGCGGAGGAGGAGCTCACCGAGGTCCGGGTCGATCTGCCCATCGACGCGCACATCCCGCACGACTACGTGCCGGGGGAGCGGCTGCGGCTGGAGGCGTACCGCAAGCTCGCGGCCGCGGTCGACGTCGAGGCGCTGGAGGCGGTGCGAGCGGAGCTCGTCGACCGGTACGGGCAGCTGCCCGAGCCGGTGGAGCGGCTGCTGAAGGTGGCGCGGTTCCGGCAGATCTGCCGCGAGCACGGGGTCCGCGAGGTGACCCTGCAGGGCGCGTCGCTGCGGCTGGCGCCGCTGGAGCTGCCGGACTCGAAGCAGGTGCGGCTCAAGCGCCTCTACCCGAAGGCGGTGTACAAGCCGACGGTCCGCACGGTGTCGGTGCCGAGGCCGACGGAAGGCGCGGCGGGCGGCCGGATCGGCGCGCCGCAGCTGCGCGACGAGGCGCTGCTGGACTGGTGCACCAAGTTCCTGGAGGACCTCACCACCGCCCCGGCCCCGGTCGCCTGAGCGCCGAGAGCGCGAGGTTTCGCCTGGTGAAGCGCCCGTGAGCGCTTTGGGGTGCTATGGCGCCCCAAAGCGCTCACGGGCGTTGCGCGCCCGGCCGCGGCCTCGCGAAGCTGCGATCTCCCAGGTGGGCGCGGCCGCGCTTCTGAGTTGCCGGGATCCCGCCCTGGCGTGACGGTTGATCCGGCTTCGCAGGGCGTCACGAGGAGGCGCGGCATCATGACCAGGAAGTCCTCGGAACCGCAGGAGGCGGGCAGCGGCATCCCGCAGTCCCCCGCCGCGTTCGCCGTCGAGCACGCGCCCCGCACCGACTTCGTCGTCTTCGGGGTCACCGCCGCGATCACCGTCTTCTTCGTCTGCTGGGGCGTGTTCTCCACCGAATCGCTGGCGCGGATGTCGTCCGCGGCGCTGTCCTGGCTGGTCAACAACATCGGCTGGGGCTTCGTGCTCGCCGCCACCGGGTTCGTGGTGTTCGCGCTGTGGCTGGCGATCAGCCGCTACGGCGCGATCCCGCTCGGGCAGGACGACGAGCAGCCGGAATTCCGCACCGTGTCGTGGATCGCGATGATGTTCAGCGCCGGCATGGGCATCGGCCTGATGTTCTTCGGCGTCGCCGAGCCGCTGGCGCACTTCGTCAAGCCGCCGCCGGGCACGGTGCCGCCGCTGAGCGAGGCGGCGGTGGAGACCGCGATGGCGACGTCGCTGTTCCACTGGACGCTGCACCCGTGGTCGATCTACGCGGTCGTCGGGCTGGCCATCGCCTACGGCAGCTTCCGGCGCGGCCGCAAGCAGCTGATCAGCGCGGCGTTCACGCCGCTGCTCGGCAGGCGCAACGCGGAGGGGTGGGTCGGCAAGCTGATCGACATCCTCGCGCTGTTCGCGACGCTGTTCGGCTCCGCCGCATCGCTGGGGCTGGGGACGCTGCAGATCCAGAGCGGCATGCAGTCGGCCGGCTGGATCGCCGGCGTCGGCACCACGATCCTGGTGCTGATCATCGTGGTGCTGACGATCTGCTTCATCTTCTCGGCGGTGTCGGGCGTGGCCAAGGGCATCCAGTGGCTGTCCAACATCAACATGGTGCTGGCCGCGCTGCTCGCGGTCTTCGTGTTCGTGGTCGGCCCGACGGTGTTCGTCCTCGACCTGCTGCCCACCACGATCGGCGTCTACCTGCGCGACTTCGGCGAGATGGCCTCCCGGTCCGGCGCCACCGGCGGCGCGGCGATGAACGACTGGCTGTCCAGCTGGACGATCTTCTACTGGGCGTGGTGGATCTCGTGGACGCCGTTCGTGGGCATGTTCATCGCCCGCATCAGCCGCGGCCGCACCATCCGCCAGTTCGTCACCGGCGTGATCCTGGTGCCCAGCGCGGTGAGCCTGGTGTGGTTCGCGATCTTCGGCGGCAGCGCGATCCGGGTGCAGCAGAGCGGGGTCGACGTGTACCGCAGCGGCGGCGAGGAGGCGCAGACGTTCGCCGTGCTGGACACGCTGCCGCTGTCGGCGATCACCACGGTGCTGGTGATGATCCTGGTGGCGATCTTCTTCGTCTCCGGCGCCGACGCGGCGTCGGTGGTGATGGGCACGCTGTCGCAGCGCGGTTCGATCGAGCCGAAGCGGTGGATGGTGGTCTTCTGGGGCGCGGCGACGGGCGCGGTGGCCGCGATCATGCTCATCGTCGGCGGCGAGAACGCGCTCAGCGGCATCCAGAACCTGACCTTCCTGGCGTCGGCGCCGTTCGCGGTGGTGATGGTGCTGCTGTGCGTCGCGCTGATGAAGGACCTGCGCGAGGACCCGATGATGCAGCGCGGCATGAAGGGCGCGCAGGTGCTGGAGCAGGCGGTCATCCACGGAACGGAGCGCCACGGCGGGGACTTCCAGCTGGAAGTGGGCCCGGCCGAAGACGGTTCGAAGAGGTCCTGACCGTCCATTGGGGATGGTCCACTGAGGATTCTGGTCCCCGGTGCGGTGGATCGCGCGCCAGATGTCCGGAAGATCAGTTCGGTGCGATGCGGAACCTCGCGCGCCGGTGTGCGTCTATGGGAGAAAGGCTTCCCCGGCGAGAGGTTCTGACGATGTCGTTGCGCAGCAAGCTGGTTATGGCGACCGGTTCGATCGCGCTGTCCGCGCTGGCGTTGACCGGATGCGCCGCGGGCGCTGAGACGCCTGCCCCCGCGCCCGCGGCCGGTGGTTCCGCGCCGATCGGTGGCGTGTCCAACCTGACGTCGTCGGCCACCAAGCCGGAGATCCGCGCCGGTGTGCACGGCAGCGAGGAGCGGGTCGTGTTCGACTTCAGCAAGCTCCCGAACGCTTCGGGCCTGAAGGTGATGAAGCACGAGATCAACTCGCAGTCGCCGGCCTGGGGCGGCTCGGGCGAGCCGGTCGAAGGCATGACCGGCAAGGAGTTCCTGCACATCTACGTGGAGATCGCCGACCAGGACCGCAGCACCGCCGGGCCCGAGCAGTTCGGCCAGAAGCTGGCGAAGAGCGCGGTCGTCAACGACAACTCGCACGGCACCGGCGAGCTGACCATCGGGCTTTCCCAGGGCGTCGACTACGAGGTGCTGGTCGAGGGCGAGAAGGTGATCGTCAACATGGCCGAGGGGCCGTTGGGCCGTTGAGTCCAACCGGTGTCACGAGCGTCGACTTCGGACTGTGTCGAGGCTTCACCGGAACGTGACTTCGTGAGAGGGTGCCCGCTGTGAGGTTCCGTATGCCGCGCCACGGGCGCCTTCTCGCATCGATCGCCGCAGCCGGCCTGCTGCTCGCCGGTTGCGGCTCCGGCCCCAGCCAGGTCGGTGCCGCCGCCATCGTCGGCGAAACCCGAATCCCGGTCTCCGACGTCCAGTCCTGGTTCGGCGAGGTGCTCGCGAAGGAGCCGGACCTCAAACCGCAGCTCCAGCAGCAGGGGAACCTCGACGAGCTCGGCAGGCAGCTGGCCGCGCAGCTCGTCCGGCAGGAGCTGGTCGACCAGGCGGCCCGCGACGAGCGGCTGACCGTCACCGATCAGCAGATCGCCGACCGGATCAACCGGATGGGCGGCCCGCAGGCGGCGACCGAGGGCAAGATCTACACCCCGCAGAACCTCCGCGACGTGGTCCGGACCCAGCTGCTGACGACGGAACTCGGCCGCAAGTACTTCGATCGGCTGGAGATCACCTTCGACTACACCCAGGCGACCACGCGCGGCGAGGCGGAGGAGAAGGCGCGCCGCATGGCGCAGGGCCCGGCGGAGGCCGCCGCGGTCGTCAACGAGGCGGCCAGGGCGGGCGTCCCGGCGGCGCTCGACCAGAAGTTGCGCGCCACCGACAGCCCGCAGCTCGCGGCCTCGACGCCGCTGTTCGGCGCGCAGCCCGGCACGGTTCTCGCCTTCGAGCCGGAGCAGAACTCCGGCCAGTGGCTGATCGCGCGGATCAAGGAGCGCCGCACCGACGTGCCGCCGATGCCGGCCGCCGGCGGCGCGGACGACCAGACGCTGCAAGGCGTCGGCGCGTACCTGCTCGGCATCACCGCGGACCGCGTCGGGGTGCAGCTCAGCCCGCGCTACGGCACGTGGGACCAGGTGGGTCTGACCGCGGTCCCGAGCGAGGGCGAAACCACCGGATTCCGCCTCACCGGCCGACCCGCGGCCGGCTGACCTCCGTGGTCCGCGGTTTCAATTGAAACTGCGGGTGGTGACCAACGCCTCTGCACCTGCGCCCACGGCACGGGTTGCGGCTGGGACAATCGCAGCATGAGGGAGGTCCGAGTGGCGGAAGGTTCTGCGGTCGTTCTGGTCGACGACCGGCTTGGCGAAGTCCTACCGGCCGCGGCGTTGCCGCTGCTGCGCAGCGCGGCCGCCGTCTACGCCGAGCCCGGTCTCGCGCCCGCTACGCGCGCGGCGCTCGACGCTCCCGCCCCGCCTCCGGTCGCGGACCTGCTGGCGCAGGCCGCCCGGGAACCGGTCGTGCTGGTCGCCGGCGAGCTCGGCTCCGCCGAGGCCGACGGCTTGCGCGCCGCTGGTGCGCGGGTGATCGCCGCCCCGCCGCCGGCCGGGATCGAGCTGCTGGACGCGGTGACGGTGATGGACCGGCTGCGCTCGCCCGGCGGCTGCCCGTGGGACGCCGAGCAGGACCACGACACGCTGCGCAAATACCTCGTCGAGGAGACCTACGAGCTGCTCGACGCGATCGACCTCCGCGATCGGGAGGCGCTGCGCGAGGAGCTGGGCGACGTGCTGCTGCAGGTCCTGTTCCACGCGCGGGTGGCGACCGAGGATGCGGCCGATCCGTTCGACATCGACGCCGTTGCCGCGGGCCTGGTCAGCAAGCTCGTGTCCCGGCACCCGCACGTCTTCGCGGGCGACCCGGAGCTGCTGGACGCCGAGTCGCAGCACGCCCGCTGGGAAGAGCTGAAGCAGCGGGAGAAGCAGCGCGAATCCATTGTGGACGGTGTTGCGCTGGGGCAGCCCGCGGTGGCCCTGGCCGCCAAGCTGGTGCAGCGCGCGGACCGCGCCGGGATCCCGGCGGACGCGATGCCGCGCGGCGAAGCGCCCGGTGAGGCGCTGTTCGGCATCGCCGTGCAGGCGAAGCTTGCCGGTCGCGATCCGGAGGACGAGCTGCGCGCGGTCGCGCTGGCCTTCGCCGAGCGCATCCGGGCGGCCGAGCGGCGGGCCCGCGAGTCCGGCCGGGAGCCTGCGGCGCTCTCGGCGGCCGACTGGCGGGAGCTCATGTCCGATTTGCCGGACCCTGCGGGTGTGCGCTCGGAGTAGTGACGCACACTGATCGCGGGCGCGTCGGCTGACGAAACGGCGACTCGCGGCGATATCTCTCGAGGGGGCATGCCTGCTGGATCGGCGCCCCGTGCATCTGGGTGCGTTGAGGAGGTTGCTCTTGCCGCGTCGGTTATGGCTGCTGCTGGCTCCCGTGATCACGTTGTTGGCGTCTTGCGCGCCGCAGGTTCCGGCGTCGTCGACGCGGAGCAGCGGCGAGTTCGCGCTGCCGTCCGCGGTCGCGCCGCCCGATTCGGGCGTTGATCCGCCGTCGGTGCGGCTGCTCGCACCGGGCGGGCCGCCGCTGCCGGTGAGCGCCCGGCCGCAGGGGCAGCTGGCCGGCTGGGCCGAGTCGATGTCCGACGAGCTCAACATCCCGCGCGCCGCGCTCCAGGCCTACGGCTACGCGCAGCAGCTCATCGCGGCGAACTCGCCGAACTGCGGCCTGAGCTGGTCGGTGCTCGCCGGGATCGGTGCGGTGGAATCCAGCCACGGCCGCTTCGGCGGGGCGCGGCTGGACGAGACCGGGCGGCCGAGCATCCCGATCATCGGGCTGCCGCTGGACGGCAGCACCGGGGTCAAGCGCATCCCGGACACCGACGACGGCGAGTTCGACGGCGACCGGGTGTGGGATCGCGCGGTGGGGCCGCTGCAGTTCATCCCGAGCACCTGGCGCGACTGGGCGTACGACGCGGACGGCGACGGAGTCGCGGATCCGCAGGACATCGACGACGCGGCCGTCGCGGCCGGCAACTACCTGTGCAGCGTGGGCGGCGACCTGCGCGATCCGGAGCGGTTCTGGAAGGCGCTGCTGACCTACAACGAGAGCCGCAGTTACGGCCAGGAAGTGCTGGACTACGCCGACTACTACGGCAAGGCGAGCCGCCGCATCCCGACCGAAGGCTGAGCACCGTGCCCCTCCGGGCAACGCCCGCCTGGGCATTTCACAGTTTCAATTGAAACTGCGCACCTCCGGAACTGAACACCTCCGGTGCGGTTTGCGAGGAGGTCCCGTGCTTCGGGCCTTCCAGAGCGGCGTGGTGCGCGCGGTTCGGGGTGTGGAACGACTGATCGGACGCTGGAGGTTCGGGGCTACTAGCAAGTAGCCTGGGCGGCGTGATCAAGACCACCTCGCCGCTGTCGGCCGCCTCCGGGCGGCTCGCGGTCGCGGTTGGGCTGCTGGCCGCGATGGTCGGCGGGGTCGGGCTGGTCAGCGCGTTCGCCGAACCGCAGGCCGCCCCGGTGGCCGCGCCGCCGCCCGAGCAGCAGGAGGTCGAGCCCGCGCAGGTGGCGCCCGGCTCGGTCGCGCCCCCGATCGAGGAACCCCTCCCGCAGCCCGGTCCCGACCTCGACCCGGTGCGCGCCGACCCGGTGCGGGAGTGGGCCGACGAGGTGTCGGCGGTGGTGGACATCCCGGCCCGCGCGATCGTCTCCTACGTCAACGCCGACCTGGCGATGCGCCGGTACCAGCCCGGCTGCCGGATCTCCTGGGCGACCCTCGCGGGCATCGGGCGCATCGAGTCCAACCACGGCCGCTTCGCCGGCCGGCAGCTGCGCGAGGACGGTCGCCCGTCGAACCCGATCATCGGGGTGCCGCTCGACGGCGGGCCGGGCATCCGGCTGATCCCGGACACCGACGGCGGCGCGTTCGACGGCGACACCGTGCACGACCGCGCGGTCGGCCCGATGCAGTTCATCCCGTCCACGTGGCGGAGGTGGGCGACCGATGGCAACGGCGACGGCCTCGGCGATCCGCAGAGCCTCGACGACGCCGCGATGGCCGCGGCCCGCTACCTGTGCGCGGGCGGTCGGGACATGACCACCGGCTCGGGCTGGTGGGCCGGGGTCTTCTCGTACAACAACTCGGTGGAGTACGGCCAGAAGGTGTTCGCGCTGGCGGAGTCCTACGCCGAAGCGGGCAACCGCCGCCGCTGACGGGCCTGGTCAGATGTCGCGGGTGGCGATGTGGGCGTTGATCTCGCCCAACGCTTCCTGGTAGGCGGGCACCGGGTGCATCGTGGCGGCCAGCCTGATCTGGGCGCGCGCCTCGTTCAGGCGGCCCAGGCGCTGCAGCGTTCGGCCCAGCACCAGGCGCGCGTAGTGGTCCGACGGGTCGAACTCCAGCACGCGCAGGAACGCCCGTTCTGCACGGCGCAGCTGGGCCGAGAAGTAGTAAGCCCGCCCGAGCAGCAGCTGCACGCTCGGCTTGTCGGCGGCGACGTCGAGCACGGGTTCTAGGACGCGGATGGCTTCCAATGGACGGCGTTGCGCGAGCAGTTCCTCTGCTCGGCGGAACGCTTCGACGGTGCCTTCGGTCGTCATGGCGGGGACAACGTTACGTGTCGATCGGCTGTTCCGAGACGTCCGTCCGGATGGTCTTCCGGTGTCTTCGATGCGAACGCGGGCCGAACGCCGGCTTGCCGATCGGGGGCGAAATGTCCGGCCGGGGACGAAGGCGAGCGAGCCTGCGGCGGCGGCTCTACCGGCCCGGTTAGGCTCGTAGGCGGTCGTCGGGCGTTCGGCCGGTTCGCTGCGTGCGGGAACGCCGGGGCGGCCCGCTTCGTCCATAGTTCAAAGGCTGGTTAGGAGCACACGTGGCGATCATCGAGCAGGTAGGCGCCCGCGAGATCCTGGACTCCCGCGGGAATCCCACCGTCGAGGTCGAAGTGGCATTGGAGGACGGCACGCTGACCCGCGCTGCGGTCCCCTCGGGTGCCTCGACCGGCGAGCACGAGGCCGTCGAGCTGCGCGACGGCGACGCCGGCCGCTACGGCGGCAAGGGCGTTGAGAACGCAGTCGCGGCGGTGCTGGACGAGATCGGCCCGGAGCTGGCCGGGCTGGACGCCACCGAGCAGCGCGTCGTCGACCAGAAGCTGGTCGACCTGGACGGCACGCCGGACAAGTCCCGGCTGGGCGCCAACGCGATCCTCGGCGTCTCGCTGGCGGTGGCCAAGGCCGCCGCGGAGACCTCCGGTCTGGAGCTGTTCCGCTACGTCGGCGGCCCGAACGCGCACGTGCTGCCGGTGCCGATGATGAACATCCTCAACGGTGGTGCACACGCCGACACCGGCGTCGACATCCAGGAGTTCATGATCGCGCCGATCGGTGCGGACACCTTCTCCGAGGCGCTGCGCTGGGGTGCCGAGACCTACCACGCGCTGAAGTCGGTGCTGAAGACCAAGGGCCTGGCCACCGGCCTGGGCGACGAGGGCGGCTTCGCCCCGGACCTGCCGAACAACCGCGAGGCGCTGGACCTGATCGCCTCGGCGGTGGAGAAGGCCGGCTACAAGCTGGGCCGCGACATCGTGCTGGCCCTCGACGTCGCCGCGACCGAGTTCTTCGCCGAGGGCACCTACAACTTCGAGGGCTCCAAGCGCACCGCCGAGCAGATGGCGGCGTACTACCAGGAACTGCTCGGCGCCTACCCGCTGGTGTCCATCGAGGACCCGCTGGCCGAGGACGACTGGGACGGCTGGGTGAGCCTGACCGAGCAGGTCGGCGACAAGGTGCAGCTGGTCGGCGACGACCTGTTCGTCACCAACCCGGAGCGCCTGGAGGACGGCATCAGCCGGGGCGCGGCGAACGCGCTGCTGGTCAAGGTCAACCAGATCGGCACGCTGTCGGAGACCCTGGACGCGGTCAGCCTGGCCACCTCGTGCGGCTACAAGAGCATGATGAGCCACCGCTCCGGCGAGACCGAGGACACCACCATCGCAGACCTGGCGGTGGCCACCGGCTGCGGCCAGATCAAGACCGGTGCCCCGGCCCGCAGCGAGCGCGTCGCCAAGTACAACCAGCTGCTGCGCATCGAGGAAGCCCTCGGTGACGCGGCCCGCTACGCGGGTGAGCTGGCCTTCCCCCGGTTCACCCCGGAGAGCTGAGCCATGCCGGTCGGGCGCGCATCCGATCCACAGCGGCGAAACCGCCGGGGGGACTCCCCGGCGGAGCGCCGCAGTGAGCGCGCCCGCCGGGACGGGACCAAGACCTCGGGCCGGAGACCGGGGCGGCCGACGCCGACCCGGTCCCGCCCGAAGTCCAGCACCGGGGGAGCGTTCAAGCTCTCCTCGACCAGGCGGGCCGCCGGCCTGGCGATGCTGGTCTGCGTGATGGCGCTGAGCGTGTCGGTGCCGCTGCGCACCTACCTGAGCCAGCGCAACGAGCTGGCGGCGCAGGAACAGCAGCAGATCGAGTTGTCCCGGCAGGTCCAGGAGCTGGAGCAGCGCAAGCAGGAGCTCTCCGACCCGGCGCAGTTGGAAGCGGAAGCGCGGGCCCGGCTGGGCTACGTCCGGCCGGGCGAGACGCCGTACATCGTGGAGGTGCCGGCCGCGCCGCCACCGCCGCCCCCGGTCACGTCCTCCGACGACGGCCTGCCGTGGTACGAAGAACTCTGGAATTCGGTGATGGGAAAGGGATCTTGACGGTGAACTCGGGCGTGCCGGCGATCAGCGATGCGGATCGGGAGTGCATCCGGCGGCAGCTCGGTCGGCCGCCGCGCGGGCTGCACGCGATCGCGGCGCGGGACACGGCCGGAGATCCCACGGTGGTGCAGACCTGGCCCCGGCTGGAGGACGGCACCCCGTTCCCGACGCTGTACTACCTGACCGCGCCGCAGCTGGTGTCGCACGCCTCCACCTTCGAGGCCGAAGGCCTCATGCGGGAGATGGCCGACCGGCTCACCGCCGACCCGGACCTGGCGGAGCGCTACCGCTGGGCGCACGAGTCCTACCTCGCGGAGCGCAACGCGCTCGAATCGCTGGGCACCGAGGTCAGCGCGGGCGGCATGCCGGACCGGGTCAAGTGCCTCCACGTGCACATCGCCCACGCCCTGGCGAAGGGCCCCGGGGTGAACCCGTTCGGCGACGAGGCGGTCGACCTGATCGCCGAACGCTGGCCCGAACACCGCTACCTGCTCAACCGCTGACCCGCCCGGAGGTCCGGCCCAGCGGCTCGGCCCGGAGGGCGGACGGCCCGAAGGCCCGGCTCGGAGGCCCGGCCCGGAGGCTCGGCGCACCGGCCCGGAGGTCCGGCGGCTCGGAGGTCCGGCGGCTCGGAGGTCCGCAATTTCAATGGAAATCAGAGGTTCGATTTCCATTGAAATTGCGGGGAGTTGTCCACAGGCATCGGCGTGTCGGGGTGCGACACGCCGATGATCCGCAAGTTCCATTGAAATCGAACCTTCGATTTCAATGGAACTTGGAGTGTCACCGCATCGGAGCGATCCGGTCGAGGAGGGCGCGGGCGCCCGGGATCGACGTCGCACCGAAGGTGCGCCCCGCGGCGCCGAGCCGCGTAGCGGCGAACGCCTCCGCGACGTGCGACGGCGCGTAGCGCAGGAGCAGCGACGCCTGGAGCGTCAGCGACAGGAGCTCCGCGAGGCCGCGCGCCCGTTCGGGCGCCGGCGCGGCGAGCTCGCCGCGGAGCGTGCGCAGCGCAGCGTCGTAGTCGGCGTGGCCGCCGGAGGCGGCTTCGAGCTCCGCGAGGACGGCGTCCAGTGTGGACGGCTGTTTTTCCAGGGCTCGTAGGAGGTCCAGGGCCGTCACGTTGCCCGAGCCTTCCCAGATCGAGCTCAGCGGGGCTTCCCGGTACAGGCGCGGCATTCCCGATTCTTCGACGTAGCCGTTGCCGCCCAGGCATTCCAGCGCTTCCGCGACCACCGCCGGGGCTCGCTTGCAGACGTAGTACTTCGCCGCCGGTAGCGCCAGGCGCAGCAGGTCGTTCTCGCCCTGCTCGACCGCCGCCGCCAGGCGCATCGCCAGCGTCGTCGCCGCTTCCGATTCCAGCGCCAGGTCCGCCACCACGTTCTGCATCAGCGGCTGGTCCGCGAGCCGGTGGCCGAACGCGCTCCGGTGCCGCACGTGGTGGGCCGCCTCCGACAGGGCGATCCGGACGTTCGCCGCCGAGCCGAGCACGCAGTCGAGCCTGGTCATCGACACCATCTCGATGATGCAGCGGACCCCGCGCCCTTCCTCGCCGATCAGGTGGCCCAGCGCGCCCGCGTACTCGATCTCGGCCGATGCGTTGGACTTGTTGCCCAGCTTGTCCTTCAGCCGCTGCAGGCGGATCTCGTTGCGGGTGCCGTCCGGCAGCACCCGCGGCACCAGGAAGCAGCTCAGCCCGCCGGGCGCCTGCGCCAGGGTCAGGAACAGGTCGTTCATCGGCGCCGAGGTGAACCACTTGTGCCCGACGAGCCGGTAGGTGCCGTCCGCGAGGGGCTCGGCGGTGGTGGTGTTGGCCCGCACGTCCGAGCCGCCCTGCTTCTCCGTCATCGACATGCCCGCCAGCAGCGCCGACTTCTCCTGCGGCGGGCGCAGTCCGAACTCGTAGGCGGAAGCAGCCAGCTTCGGCTCGTACTCGCCGGCCAGCTCCGGCGCATACCGCAGCGCGGGCACGGCGGAGTACGTCATGGAGATCGGGCAGCCGTGCCCGGCCTCGACCTGCGACCAGAGGTAGAAACCCGCCGCGCGGCGCAGGTGCGCGCCGGGTCCCAGCGACCACGGAGCCGCGTGCAGGCCGTGGTCGATCGCGCGCGACATCAGCCAGTGCCAGGACGGGTGGAAGTCGACCTCGTCGACCCGGTTGCCGTAGCGGTCGTGGGTGCGCAGCACCGGCGGGTGCTCGTTGGCCAGCCGACCGTGCTCGCGCGCGTCGGCCGAGCCCGCCTCCAGCGCCAGCGCGGTGAGATCGCCGACGGCGTAGCGGGTGAGCGCTGAGCCCAGGGCAGGGTCGCAGGCGAGCGGGTCGAAACCGGCCAGCGGCGGCGGCTGGTTGGCCACGCGGTGGGTGGTGAACGCGGTCGGCTCGTCGATGAGCGTCATGCTCGGAGAGTAGGCGCAAACCCCCTCCGGACAGCACGGGTTCGGGTGATCATTTCCGCCCGCACGGAGCAATGGGGCCGGTTGGCCGGGGCCGTCGCCAGTCGTACGGGTGATGTGCCCGCCCGCCATCCGGCGTTCCTCGAACCGGTGGTGTATCCAGGGACCCGTCTCGGTTTTTCCGGTGATGTTCGGTCTGGGGATGGAGCTAGTGACGGCTCGCAACAAGCGCCACGGCAAGCATGAGTGGAAGTCGGTGCCGCGGCTCGGCGCCGCAGCGCGGCGGAGGGCGCGGAGGTGGGTCGCGCTGACGGCCCTGGCTCCGGTGCTGCTGGTGCCGACCACGTTGATGGCGGCGTCGAGTTCGTTCCTGGCGGAGCCGCGACATCCGGTCCTGGGGGATCCGGACCCGAGCGAACTGGGCGTCAGCGGGAACCTCCCGCAAGCCCCGCTGCTCAGCCCCGAGGTGCTGGAGCGGGCGGCCGATCCGCAGCGGCTCGCCGCTGAGGCGGAACAGCAGGTGGAGCTGCCGACCGGGTCGCTGGGCATTCCGGAGCCGATGCTGGCCGCGTACGTCAAGGCCGCGCGCCAGGTGGAGCGAAGCTGTGGCCTGCACTGGTCCGTGCTCGCGTCGATCGGCCGGATCGAGTCGGCCCACGCGCGCTCCGGCAGCGTCGACGTGCTCGGCACGACGGTCCGGGCGGTCCTCGGCCCGCGACTGTCCGGCGGGCCGGGCATCGCGGCGATCCCGGACACCGACGCGGGCCGCTACGACGGCGACCCGGTGTGGGACCGGGCGGTCGGCCCGATGCAGTTCATCCCGTCGACGTGGAACAAGTTCGCCGTCGACGGCAACGACGACGGCGTCGCCAGCCCGCACAACATCCACGACGCGAGCCTCGCGGCGGCGCGCTACCTCTGCAGCGGCGGCGGTGACCTGCGCGAACCGCAGAGCCTCGCGGCGGCGGTGTTCCGCTACAACCACTCCGACAGCTACGTGCGGACGGTGCTGATCTGGGCGGCGGCGTACGCGAAGGGCGTGACGCCGACGCCGTCGGAGCTGGCACCGGAGGTCGGCGACGTGCTCGACGGCGAGCGCCTGCCGGACGGCCCGCAGGTGCTGGCGATGGGACCGGCGGCCCCGGCGCCCGCGCAAGCACCGGCCCCGGCGCCTGCGCCGCCTGCCGCGCCCGCGCCGACCGGCCCGCCGCCGCCCGCGCCGGAACCCCGTCCCGCGGAGCCGCAGATCAGCATCACGCCGCCGGAGGTCGCGCGGCCGTCCGCGCCGGACCTCGACCCGCCGGTCGCGACCCCGCCGAACTCGACGCAACCGGGCCACCTGCCCGTGCCCCAACCGGCACCGCCGAGCGCGACGCAGCCCGTCCCGCCCCAGCCCGGCCCGCCGCCGAGCTCGACGCCGCCCAGTCCGCCCCCGAGCGGGACTCAGCCGGGCCTGCCGCCGAATGGGACTCAGCCGGGCCCGCCGCCGAATGGGACTCAGCCGGGCCCGCCGCCGAATGGGACTCAGCCGGGCCCGCCGCCGAGCGGGACTCAGCCGGGCCCGCCGCCCGCCTCGTCCCAGCCCGGCCCACCGCCTCCGGCCGACCCAGCTACGCCGCCCGGCGCCCCGCAGGGCCCGCCGCCTCCGGCGGAGCAGCCCGCGGCTCCGCCGCCGGAACCGACGAGCCCGCCCTCGTCGCCGCCGGACGAGGCGCCGAAGGCTTGCGATCCGACGGTTCTCGCCAACGGCGAGTTCGCCACGTCGCCGGGCGCGGCCCCCAGCGCGAGTGATCCGCACAGCGCGGTGCCGGGCCAGACCGTCTACGTCGATCAGGGAACGGCGGGTCAGCTCGAACCCTGCACCGTTCCGGACGGCTTCGCTCCGCCGCAGTAGCGCTCCGCGGACCTGGGACTTGTGAGTCTTTCGGACGAGATCGAGGCAGCTCGAGAGTTCCTTCGAGCAGCGGCGCATCCTCGCGGACCGGTGTGGGGTGAACGGCCCGTTCGTCTCGGTAGGCGAGGTGAACAGGCCGTTCACTTGTCCCACCCGACGGCACGAGCCGCCCCGCGCCACCACCTCGAACAGGCTCCGTGGCGCCCGGATGACTCGTGGCCGCTGTCTGTCTGGGCCGTGCTTCGCGGCCGGTAGCGTTAGCGGTGGGTGCGCGGTGGGCGGCCCCGGCTAGCGAGGAGGACGCGGATGTCACGGGTGGCGGCTATCGACTGCGGGACCAATTCGATCCGCCTGCTGGTGGCGGACGTGGCCGTGCACGACGATGATCGGCGCGACCTGCGTGACATCTACCGCGCGATGAAGATCGTCCGGCTGGGGCAGGGCGTGGACGCCACCGGGCGGCTGGCCGACGAGGCGCTGGAGCGCACCCGGGCGGCGCTGGTCGACTACGCCGCGATCGCCGTCCGCAAGGGCGTCGAGCGGATCCGCATGGTCGCCACCTCGGCCACCCGGGACGCGTCCAACCGCGAGGACTTCTTCGCCATGGTGCGGGAAACGCTCGGCGTCGACGCCGAGGTGATCACCGGCGACGAGGAGGCGCGGCTGTCGTTCACCGGCGCGGTCGGCGACCTCGACCCGGAGGACGGGCCGTTCGTGGTGACCGACATCGGCGGTGGCTCCACCGAGCTGGTCGTGGGCACCTGGGACGGCGTGCGCGCGGACATCACCGCGGCGCATTCCGCCGACGTCGGCTGCGTGCGGCTGACCGAGCGCTGCCTGCACAGCGATCCGCCCACCGACGAGGAGGTGCGGGAGGCCGAGAAGGTGACCCGGCAGATCCTCGACGACGCGTTCGCCGCCGTGGACTGCTCGGGGGCGCGAACCTGGGTCGGGGTGGCCGGCACGGTCACCACTTTGTCCGCCATCGCGCAGGAACTGCCCGAATACGATCCGGCGGCAATTCATCTTTCCCATGTTTCCCAGAAAAGAGTCGAACAAATCACCGAGGACCTGCTCGGGATGTCGCACGACGAGCGCGCCGCGATCGGCGCCATGCATCCGGGACGGGTGGACGTGATCGGCGGAGGTGCGCTGGTCGTGAAGGTGTTGGCGGAGGAATTGGCGGAGCGCGCGGGCATTTCCGCCATGACTGTCAGTGAGCATGACATTCTCGACGGTATAGCCCTGTCTATCAGCTAGTTCCCGGGATGTGGACACTACATTCCACCTTTTGGGTGAAGAATCGACTGTACCGATTCAGAAAGTGACGGCTTTGTGACAGGGCATTGCCGTGAACGGGTTCTCACTTATGTTTACGCTCGTCTGACGCGGCGGTGAATGATCCGCCGCGCGTGATGACCCCGGAAATCACTGCTGGGGCACGCGTGGAAGCGGGAGGACCTACATGCGAAAGGGACGTTTGGCCGCAATGGTCGCGGCCCCGCTGGCGGTGGCGATGCTCGCCACTGCTTGCGGTGGTGGCGGCAGCGGCTCCGGAGAGGACGGCATCATCACCCTCGACTGGGGTGAGCCGGAGAATCCTCTGGTCCCGGCGAACACCACCGAGGAAAACGGTGGCTTCATCGTCAACGCCATGTTCACCGGTCTGGTCGAGTACCGGGCCAGTGATCTGAAGGTGGAGAACCAGGTCGCGGACTCGATCGAGAGCACCGACCACCAGAACTACACGATCAAGCTGAAGCCGGGCTGGACGTTCCACGACGGGACCCCGGTCAAGGCCAAGAACTTCGTGGACGCCTGGAACTACAACGCATACGGTCCGAACGGCCTCCAGGGTGCCAGCTTCTTCGAGCTGATCGACGGCTACGACCAGATGCAGTCCGAGGACCCGGACGGCGAGGACGGCCCGCAGCAGGCCCCGGCGCCGGCGGCCAAGGAGCTGGCCGGCCTCAAGGTCGTCGACGACAACACCTTCACGGTCAAGCTGAAGCAGCCGTTCACGATCTTCCCGGTGGTGCTGGGCTACTCCGCCTACATGCCGCTCCCGGACTCGTTCTTCAAGGACCCGAAGGCCTTCGAGGCCCACCCGATCGGCAACGGGCCGTTCAAGTTCGAGTCCCGCGTTCCGAACCAGGAGCTCAACCTCGCCGCGTACGAGAACTACGCGGGCACGAACAAGCCGACCATCAAGGGCGCCAAGTTCAAGGTCTACGAGCAGCTCGACGGCGCCTACCAGGACCTGGTCTCGGGCAACCTGGACTTCCTGCGGGCCATCCCGGTCTCCGCGCTGGTCGGCGACAAGTGGAAGCAGGACCTCGGCGAGCGCGCGAAGCAGAAGCCGGGCCTGCTGACCCAGACGATGGGCTTCCCGATCTACGACGAGAAGTTCAAGAACCCCTTGCTGCGCAAGGCGATCTCGATGTCGGTCGACCGCAAGACGATCACCCAGCAGGTGTTCGCCGGCGGTCGTGACCCGATGGACGGCTTCGCCACCCCGGCCGTCGAGGGCTACCGCCCGAACCAGTGCGGTGAGGCCTGCGAGTTCAACCCGGAGAAGGCCAAGCAGTACCTGCAGCAGGCGGGTGGCTTCCAGGGCGTGCTGACCGTCGAGACCAACGGCGACGGCGGCCACAACGAGTGGGCGCAGGCCGTGGCCGCGAGCATCAAGCAGAACCTCGGCATCGAGACCCAGTTCGTCCCGGTCCCGACGTTCGGCGAGTTCCGGCAGAAGGCCAACTCGTTCAAGTTCTCCGGCATGTTCCGGACCGGCTGGAAGGCCGACTACCCGAACATCGAGACCTTCCTGACCCAGCTGTACCGCACGAACGCGTCGTCCAACGACTACAAGTACAGCAACCCGGCGTTCGACGCGGCGCTCGACAGGGCGAACGCGGCCCCCACCGTCGAGGCGGCCACCGCCGCCTACGCCGATGCGGAGAAGCTGCTGGCCGACGACCTGCCGCTGGTCCCGCTGTGGTCCCAGCCGGTGCAGTACGGCTTCTCGGAGCGGATCGCTGAAGGTGAGGTCAAGGCTTACCGTGAGCTTGACCTGACCACGGTGCGCCTGAAGTAAGAACCGAGCCGGAGCCCGGCCCGCCGTGATCCGGCGGGCCGGGCCCTGCATTGGCTGTGATTAGGAGGCCCGAATGGGTCGCTACGTGTTGCGGCGGCTGCTGCAACTGATCCCGGTGTTCATCGGGACAACTCTGATCATCTACTTGCTCGTCTGGGCGATTCCGGGTGACCCGTTCGCGGGAAAGTGCGGCGACCGCGGTTGCCCGCCCGCCTACATCGCCGAGATGCACGCCAAGTACAACCTCGACGATCCGCTGGTCATCCAGTACTTCAAATACCTGGGGAAGCTCCTCACCGGTGATTTCGGGGAAACCTACGCGGGTGTGGAGATCAGCACGCTGATTCAGAACGCCTACCCGACCACCATCAAGCTCGCCGTCGTCGCGCTGATCATCGAGGGTGTCATCGGCCTGGCGGCCGGCATCCTGACCGGCCTGCGCGGCCGCGGCTTCCTGGACAACCTGGTCCTGGTGTCCACCCTGTTCCTGATCTCGCTGCCGGTGTTCGTCACCGGTTTCGTGCTGCAGATCACCCTGGGCAGCGAACTCGGCATCATCAAGCCGACGGTCAGCGCCAATCCGTCCATCGGTGAGCTGATCGTGCCCGGCTTCGTGCTCGGCTCGCTGTCCATGGCCTACGTGGCGCGGTTGACCAGGACCAGCATGATGGAGAACCGCCACGCGGACTTCGTCCGGACCGCGGTCGCCAAGGGCCTGGAGCCCAAGCGCGTGGTCGGCGTGCACCTGCTGCGGAACTCGCTGATCCCGGTGATCACCTTCCTGGGGACCGACCTCGGCACGCTGATGGGTGGCGCGATCGTCACCGAGGGCGTGTTCAACATCCGCGGTATCGGCGGCCTGGTCTTCAAGTCGATCCTGACCAAGGAAGGCGCCACGGTGACCGGGATCGTCACCCTGCTGGTGCTGGTTTACCTGCTGATGAACCTGCTCGTGGACATCCTCTACGCGGTTCTCGACCCGAGGATCCGATATGACTGACCAAAGCGCTTCCAGTCTGGTCACCGGCCCGGCCGTCGGGCCGGACGAACCGGTGTCCGCCACCAACGGCGGCAAGAACAGGAAGCCCCGCGGCCTCTGGGGCGACGCGTGGCTGGACCTGCGGCGCCGCCCGCTGTTCATCGCGGCGTCGCTGATCATCCTGGCGCTGCTGTTCATCGCCGCGTTCCCGAGCTTGTTCACCTCGGCCGACCCGGCCTTCCAGGACCTCTCCAAGGTGCGGCAGACCCCGTCCGCGGACGCCTGGTTCGGCTACGACAACCTCGGCCGGGACATCTTCGCCCGGGCCGTCTACGGCACCCGTGCGTCGATCGCGGTGGGCCTGCTGGCCACGCTGCTGACCGTGGTGCTCGGCGGCGCCGTCGGCATCATCGCCGGCTACTTCGGCGGCTGGGTGGACAACCTGCTGTCCCGGTTCTCCGAGATCTTCCTGGGCCTGCCGTTCGTGCTGGGTGCGATCGTCATCCTGACCACCTTCAACGCCGAGGTGGCCATCCCCAGCTCGACGCGGATCATCGCCCAGGTGGTGCTGACGATCGCCGTGCTGTCGTGGCCGATCTCGATGCGCATCATGCGGTCGGCGGCGATCTCGGCGAAGCAGCAGGACTACGTGAAGGCGGCTCGGGCGCTCGGTGCCAGCGCGCCGCGGATCATCATCCGGCACATGCTGCCGAACTGCCTCGCGCCGGTCCTGGTGTACTCCACGATCGCGCTGGGCGGCTTCATCGGTGCCGAGGCGACGCTGTCGTTCCTGGGCATCGGCTTGCGCGACCCGGTCGTGTCGTGGGGCGTGATGATCGCCGAGTCGCGGAACTACATCCAGGCGGCGCCGCACCTGCTGTTCTTCCCGGCCGGGTTCCTGGTCGTCACGGTGCTGGCGTTCGTGATGCTCGGTGACGCCGTGCGCGACGCGCTCGACCCGAAGCAGAAGTAGGAGAAACCGCTTTGTCTACTGTGGACAACAAGGCCCCGGCGGAGCGGCTGCTGGAGGTCGAGGACCTGCACGTGGAGTTCCGCACCCGGGACGGCGTCGCCAAGGTCCTCAACGGCGTCAGCTACCACGTCGACGCCGGTGAAACCCTCGCGGTGCTGGGCGAATCCGGCTCGGGCAAGAGCGTCACCGCGCAGACCATCATGGGCATCCTGGACATCCCGCCGGGCGCGATCACCGGCGGCTCGATCAAGTACCAGGGCGAGGACCTGCTCGCCGCGTCGGACCGCCGCCGGCGGGAGCTGCGCGGCGAGTCGATGGCGATGATCTTCCAGGACGCGCTGTCCGCGCTGAACCCGGTCTACACCGTCGGGTTCCAGATCGCCGAGCAGCTGCGGACCCGCCGCGGCATGTCCCGCAAGGACGCCATGGTCAGGGCCGTCGAGCTGCTGGACCAGGTGAAGATCCCGAACGCGAAGCAGCGCGTGAAGGAGTACCCGCACCAGTTCTCCGGCGGCATGCGGCAGCGCGCGATGATCGCGATGTCGCTGGCGCTGGACCCGGAGCTGCTCATCGCCGACGAGCCGACCACGGCGCTGGACGTCACGGTGCAGGCCCAGATCATGGACCTGCTCGACGAGCTGCGCCGGGACCGCGGCATGGGCCTCATCCTGATCACCCACGACCTGGGCGTGGTCGCCGAGGTCGCGGACCGGATCGTGGTGATGTACGCGGGCCGGATCGTGGAGAGCGCGGACGCGTACTCGCTCTACAAGCAGCCGGGCCACCCGTACACCGAGGGCCTGATGCGGTCGATCCCGCGCCTGGACCTCAAGGGGCAGGAACTGGAGACCATCAAGGGGCTGCCGCCGAACCTGCTCGCGGTGCCCCCGGGCTGCCCGTTCCACCCGCGCTGCGCGCGCGCCGTGGAACGCTGCAGCCAGGAGGTCCCGACCTACCACCAGCTGGGCCTGGGGCGGGCCAGTGCCTGCCACTTCGCCGAGGAGTTGATTACCCGTGGCTGAGCCGATCCTCCAGGTGCGGGACCTGGTCAAGCACTTCCCGGTGACCCAGGGCGTGCTGTTCAAGCGCACGATCGGCCACGTGCGTGCCGTCGACGGCGTGTCGTTCGACCTCAACCGCGGCGAAACCCTCGGCGTGGTGGGCGAGTCCGGCTGCGGCAAGTCGACCCTGGCGCAGGTGCTGATGCGGCTGGAGAAGCCGACCAGCGGCAGCGCGCTGTTCGAGGGTCGCGACATGTTCAAGATGCACGGCGCCGAGCTGCGCAAGCTGCGGCGCGATCTGCAGATCGTGCTGCAGGACCCGTACACCTCGCTGAACCCGCGGCGCACCGTCGGCGACATCATCGGGGAGCCGTTCGAGATCCACCCCGAGGTGGCGCCGAAGGGCGAGCGGCGGCGGAAGGTGCAGGAACTGCTGGAGGTGGTCGGGCTCAACCCGGAGCACATCCAGCGCTACCCGCACCAGTTCTCCGGCGGTCAGCGGCAGCGCATCGGCATCGCGCGGGCGCTGGCGCTGAAGCCGAAGGTGATCATCTGCGACGAGCCGGTGTCGGCGCTGGACGTGTCGATCCAGGCGCAGGTGATGAACCTGCTCGGCGACCTGCAGCAGGAGTTCGGGCTGTCGTACGTGTTCATCGCCCACGACCTCGGCGTGGTCCGCCACCTGTCGGATCGCGTGGCGGTGATGTACCTGGGCAAGGTCGTGGAGATCGGCTCCGACGAGCAGATCTACGAGCACCCGCAGCACCCGTACACGCAGGCGCTGCTGTCGTCGGTGCCGGTGCCGGACCCGACGCTGCGCGGCAAGCGCGAGGTGATCCGCCTGACCGGCGACGTGCCGAGCCCGGCGAACCCGCCCTCGGGCTGCCGCTTCCGCACCCGCTGCTGGAAGGCGCAGGACATCTGCGCGGAGAAGGTGCCGGAGCTGGAGGTCCGCCTGGGCAGCCACCCGTCGGCCTGCCACTTCGCGGAGGAACGCCCCCGCGTGGTGTCCTGACGGGAGAGTTTCGAGGCGCAGGGCGCCTTCGAGCCGCTGGCTCGGAGGCGCCCTGCGCTTGTCCGATGGCCAGGTTCGGCCGGGGTCGTGAGCGGTTCGGATCGCTGTGGCGCTCCAAAGCGCTCACGAGCCCGGGGGTCAGCCGAGCGGGCGGAGGCCTGCGTAGAGGACCGCCAGTTCGCTGGCCGGGCGTTGTTCGGCGACCGCTCGGCGGTACATGTTCAGGCCTCCCACGATCAGCGATCGCAGCTCCGCCGTCGTCAGGTCCGCGCGTACCGCGCTCGCCTGCTGCGCGCGTTCCAGGAGGGTGCCGATGGCGTCGTTGAAGTCGGTTTCCAGGCAGGCCGTCTTCGGTGGCTGCCCGGTCGATTCCAGCGCGTCGCAGATGTCCTTGTTCAGCGCGGCGTGCTCGATGACGCGCTGGAAGTAGTCGAAGAACGCGCTGCCGGGATCGCCGGACTCCGCCTGGTCGCGGGCTTCGTCGACCATCGCCCGGATCCGCTCCGCCACGACGGCTTCGAAAAGCGCTTCCTTGGTGGGGAAGTGGCGGTAGACGGTGCCGGGGCCGACTCCGGCGCGGCGGGCGATGTCGTCCAGCGGGACGGCCAGGCCCTCGGCGGCGAACAGCTCCTGGGCCGCGGCGAGGACCCGTTCGCGGTTGCGCTGGGCGTCCGCGCGCAGCCGTTTTCCGGGGGCGTTCTCGGTCGTCACGGGTCGAGCCTACCGCTTTCGTGGACAACCGGGGCGTGCGTTCCGTATCGTACGAAGCGGGGCGCACGTTCCGGTTGCGCCCATCGATGCGGAGGCCGAAGTGTCCGAACCAGAAGGAATCGTGCTCGTCGTCGGAGCCACCGGGCAGCAGGGCGGGGCCACGGCCGCGAAGCTGCTCGCCCGCGGCTGGCGCGTTCGAGCACTCACTCGCAACGCCACCGGAGCCGCCGCGCGGCGGCTGGCCGAGGCCGGCGCGGAACTGGTCCAAGGCGACATGGACGACCAGGAAGTGCTCGATGCCGCGATGCGGGGCGTGCACGGTGTTTTCAGCGTCCAGCCGACCTTCATCACGCCCGAGCTGTCCCCGGGCATCAGCCACGAGGACGAACGCCGCTGGGGCAAGAACGTCGCGGACGCCGCGAAGGGCGCCGGCGTGCAGCATCTCGTCTACGCCTCGGCGGTCCACGCGGATCGGCGCACCGGCGTCGTCACTCTGGAGAACAAGAGGGAGATCGAGGAGCACATACGAGAGCTGGGAATTCCGGCCACGATGCTGCGGCCGGTGTCGTTCATGGAGAACTACGTGGCGATGATGCCCGGCCAGGCCGCCGCGGGCGACGAGCTGGTGAGCGCGGTCCGGGCCGACGTGTCGCAGCCGCTGATCGCGCTCGACGACATCGGCGAGTTCGCCGCGCTGGCCTTCGAGAATCCCGGCGACTACACCGGCCGGGCGGTGGAGATCGCCGGGGATTCGTTGACACCGCCCGAGATCGCGGACGCGCTGTCCCGCGCGACCGGTCGGCGGCTCCGCCACGTCGAGCTGCCGCTGGAGCCGCTGCGCGAGCAGAACCCCGACCTCCACCGCGCCTACACGGCGATCAACGAGCTCGACACGACGGTGGACATCCCGGCCCTGCGCCGCCGCCACCCGGGCCTGATGACCTTCGAAACCTGGCTGGCGACCCGGGGCCGGGCCCTGCTCGGCGCCTGAATGAGTCGTGAGTGCTGGGTCCGGCAAGAACCGGACTCAGCACTCACGAGCCGGCTCAGGCGGAGCGTTCTCCCGTGCCGATGCGGGGGAAGGGGTGGATGGAGAACACCACTTCGACCGGCACCTCGAAGTGCTCCGCGATGCGCAACGCCAGGTGCAGGCTCGGGCTGTACTCGCCGCGCTCCAGGTAGCCGATCGTCTGGTAGTGCACGCCGAGCGCTTCGGAGAGCTGCCGGCGGCTGATCCCGCGTTCGGCCCGCAACATCGCGATGCGGTTGTAGATCGTCTCGCTCATGACTGGTCCGCCTCTACGCGATTCACAGTGGTGGTTGCGTCCAGCACGAATCTCCCGTTTCGCGGTTTCTTGTGGCTGGTTTGCGTCACGGTCCCCTGGGGTGCGGTTGAGGAGGACTGAGGTTGACAAGGGCTACTCATGTCTCCTCCGCCCGCGTCACCGCACGCGCTGCATGGCCTTCTCGCGACGTGCGGCCACGCTCGACCCCGACTCGCGCCGCGCCATCCGGCGCAGCAGGACAGGAGCCACCACCAGCCCGATCACGGCCCACAGGCCGAGCACCCCGACAGTCTCCAGGTGCCGCCAGGACTCGCCGATCTCGGCCGCCGCCATCGCGTCCGGCAGCAGCGCCGAGCGCATGCCCAGCCCCAGCCAGTACATCGGGAACGCCTGCGCGATCCACTGCAGCCACTCCGGGTACTCGGTGATGGGGTAGAAGATCCCGGAGATCGCGATCAGCCCCATCAACGGCACCATGACCATGCCCAGGCTCCGCGGGCTGGAGAACAGCGAGCCGATGATCGCCCCGATCGGCATCGTCGCGATCAGCCCCAGCACCAGCACCCACGCGAGGGTCAGCCAGGTGTCGACGCCGGTGGCGAGGCCGTCGAACATCACCAGGCCGGGCACCAGCAGGATCAGCAGGCTGACCAGCGACATGCAGCCGACCAGCGTGATCTTGCCGATCAGGTAGCCGAGCATCCCGTCAGGGGTCGCCTTGGCGCGCAGCAGGGTGCCGTCCTCGCGCTCGACGGTCAGCTGCTGGGCGATGGTGATCAGCCCGGAGAACCCGATGCCCATGCCGAGCGCCCCGGGCAGGGTCATCGCGCCCAGCGAGAAACCGGCCACAGTGGACCCGCTCTGGAACGACATCACGACCAGCAGGATCACGGTGGGGAACAGGTAGCCCCACAGGTCCTGCGCGGTGGTCAGGGTCTGGCGGAATTCGATCCAGCCGCGCTGCAGGCCGGCTCGTGCTGCGGTCGCCTTCACCGGTTCGCCTCCTCGGTGCCGCCGTTGTTCTCCGCGGAGAAGGTCAGCGCGACGTTCTCGCCCCGACCGGATTCGTGGGCGCGCACCATCGCCATGTAGGTGTCCTCCAGGGTCGCCCGGCGCACCTCCAGTTCGGTGATCTCGTCGCCGTGCTGGGCGAACAGGCCCCGGACGAACTGGGTGGCGTCGGCGGTCGGGTGCACGAAGCGCTGGCCGTTCCGGGTCCACTTCACCTCGGACTCGGCGGCCACCTGCCGGGACAGCTCGTCGGCGGAGCCGTCGGCGACGATCCGGCCGCCGGCCAGGATCAGGATGCGGTCGGCCAGCTTCTCGGCCTCGTCCAGGTCGTGGGTGGTGAGCAGGATGCCGGTGTTGTCGTCGTCGGCGAGCCGGTGCACGAGGTCGTGGAACTCGCGGCGGGCCTGCGGGTCGAAGCCGACCGTGGGCTCGTCCAGGAACAGCAGCTCCGGGCGCCCGACGATGCCGATCGCCACGTCGAGCCGGCGGCGCTGGCCGCCGGAGAGCTGCCCGGCCCGCTTGTTCGCGTGCTCGGACAGGCCGACCGCCGCGACGAGTTCGTCGACGTCCCAAGGCCGGGTGATCCGGTCCGTGGAGTACGGCGCGTAGTAGGTCCCCAGGTGCGCCAGCAGTTCCCGGACCCGCCACTTGCTGTGGTCGCGCCAGGACTGCAGCACGACGCCGAGCCGGGCCCGCCAGCGCTCGTCGCCGTGCGCCGGGTCGGCGCCGAGCACCTGGACGTCGCCGCCGGAGCGCATCCGGAAGCCCTCCAGGATCTCGATCGTCGTGGTCTTGCCCGCCCCGTTCGGCCCCAGCAGCGCGACCACCTCGCCGCGGCGCGCGGTGAGGTCGACGCCCTTGAGGACATCGGTCGTGCCGTAGCGCATCCGCAGGTCGCGGACGTCCAGCACGGTGTCCTCGTCCGGTAACCGCACCGGCGGCGGTGGCGCCTCCGATTCATTCGCGACTGTCATAACCCCAGTGCCTCTCGTAGCAGTGGTAGCTCTGCATGTAGCACACATACTACACATCAAAGGATCACTGCTCCGGTCGCCGCGGAGGTCGCGGCGAACGGTGGGCGAGTCGGACGAATCGGGAAGGCTGTCGCGATTGCCCGGTCGTGCGATTGCGATCATTGGCGAATTCGCTCGTCGAAGTCTCGACGTGAAATTGCTTCTGGATTCACCATCGTGCTATTTCGGCGTGATCGAATTTCTCGTCGGAAATGATCTCGGGGGAGTGGATCAGACTTTGCGATCTCCGTGTCACGAAAAAGAGTGCAGTGCTCCTTCGGTCTGCTGTCGAAGTCTCGTTGAGCTGGGAAAATGACCATGATCGTTGCGCTCACCGATTCGTGTATCCGTTTTCCTGAAAGTGGTATCACCGAATGAGGTGAGCGCTTGGATTTCGAGTTGTCGTCCTTTGTGGAGTGGCGGATACGGTATTCGTGCGAGGCCTCCGGGAGAGCATTGGGCTGGATCCGGTTCGCCTCGTCCGAATCGATCGGCGCGAAACTCGTCGCCGCACGTCCCGGTTCTCATGGAAGGAAGTGCCTTGATGCGTACTGCGAAGCGCGTGCTGGCTGTTGCCGCGGTGAGCTTCCCGATGCTGCTCGGAGCGACGGCCGTGGCGATGGCCGACGGTCACCACGATGGATCTCCCACGCAGCAGCAGAACCAGGACGAAGTCCAGGTGAGCAAGCCGACGAACACGAACGTTTCGCCCGCGAACGTGATCCAGATCGGCGGCCACAAGCAGGTCGCCAACACCGGCTCGACGCAGACCAACAACGCCGACCAGGACCAGGAAGGCGACTGGGACGGCAACGCCCAGGCCCAGCTGGTCAAGGACGACGGCTCGCCGACGCAGGTGCAGAACCAGGACGAGATCCAGGTGAGCAAGCCGACGAACACGAACGTTTCGCCCGCGAACGTGATCCAGATCGGCGGCAAGGAGCAGGTCGCCAACACCGGCTCGACGCAGACCAACAACGCGAACCAGAACCAGGTCGGGGACTGGGAGGACAACACCCAGGCCCAGGTGGTCGGCCACCACTGACCTCCCGCGAAGACCGCCCGGAAGGCCCCGCTCCTGCTCGGAGCGGGGCCTTCTGGTGGGTTCGGTCCGGTCCCGGTTCAGGGGGAGATCGCCCGGCGAACGGCGGCGATCAGCGACTCGGCGGTGGCCCGGTCCAGCGGTTCGCCGGTGATCAGCCAGTGGTAGACCAGCGGCCCGAACAGCAGGTCCCGGATGGTCTCCGCGGCGAGGTCCGGGTGGAGCGCTCCTTGCTGCCGGGCGCGCTCGATCGCGTCGGTGATCGCCGCGTCGCGCGGCTTCAGGTAGCGGTCGCGCAGCGGCTCCGCGAGCTGCGCGCGACGGCCGCTTTCGGCGTGCACGCCGAGCACGACGCGGCCCAGCGGTGACTCGGAGAGCTGGATCACGAACGAGATCGCCAGTTCGCAGAGGTCGCCCAAGGCGTCGCCGGTGTCCGGCACGTCGAGCGGTTGCACCGCGTGGGCGAGCGCGTGGACCGCGAGGTCATCCTTGGTCGGCCACCGCCGGTACACCGTCGGCCGGCCCACTCCGGCTCGTGCCGCGACCGCCTCGATGGTGAGTTCGGCGTACCCGCGCTCGGCCAGCAGTTCGGCTGCCGCGTTCAGGACGGCGCGATCCACCTCGGCGCGCCGCGGCCGGCCCCGGCCGCGACCCGATTCGTCCTTGCGCTCACCGGTCATGCGCCCGATTATATTTACGATACGTCATGTAACGAAAATGAGGAGGCGGCGGTGCGCAAGGCGGTGTCCTGGGGCCTGTTCCTGGCTTGGCTGGCCAACGACGTCGAGGAGTGGTTCACGATGTCGCCGTGGTCGCAGGCCAACGCGGCGAAGCACGGCAAGCAGCTGCCCGGGCCGGTCTGGCTGCGGGAAGGGATATCGCCCGGACATGCCCGGGTGGCCATCTCGCTGATGGGGCTGATCGTGCTCGCTGCGTCGGCCCGCGGCGCCCGGACCGGCGGCAGGTCGCCGTTCTTCCAGTCCGCGCTGGTGGGATTCGGTGTGCACGGGGTGGGGCACCTGGCGTTGAGCGCCGCGCATCGCGGCTACACCCCGGGCGTCGCCACCGCACCGACCGTGGTCATCCCGTACTCGCTGTGGGCCTGGCGCGAACTCGGCCGGGCCGGCGTCCGGCGGAACGATCTCCGCTCCTGGGTGGGCGCCGTGGCGCTGGTGCCCGCCTCGTTGGCCGCAGTGCACGGGGGCGCCCGCGCGATCCTCCGGGCGGCCCGCAAGGCCCCGTGATCAGCCGGGCTGCGGAACCGGGCGTCCGCGCGGCGGGGGAACCTTCGGCCGGCAGGACCTGTTCACGGGCGTCTCGCTGGACGAGTTCGAGGTACCCGTCAGTTCGTGGAGATCATGCTCGACGTCTTCCCCGCGCACGACTACGAGCCGCTCCGGGGCTGGCCGAACGCCTCGGCTGAGCGAACCGCGACCCCCGCTCCGATCCCGAGCGGGGGCCGCGATTCGCGCCGGCGCTACGGGCGGGTGTTCACGAACTCCGCGAGGTCCGCCGACTGCTGGATCCGGGACTCCTCGTGCACGTACATCATGTGGCCCGCCGGGTAGTAGCGGACGTCGATGTTCTCCCGCAGCCGTTCCGGGATCGGCACCTGCGCCAGCACGTGCTCGGCGGCGAAGTACGGGGTCGCGCCGTCGGTGTAGCCGCAGCCGACGTGGACCCGCAGGTGCGGGTTGGCCTGGAACGCCGCGCCGAGCTTGTCCACAACGGACACGCTCGCGCCCTCGAACTCCTTGTACGACCAGGGATGCACCCGGCTGGACAGCGTCTCGTACGGCAGATCGCTGGCGTAGTCGAGCTCTTCGCGCAGGTAGTGGTTGATCGCCGCCGAGTAGGCGCCGCGGATGCCGGAGATGCTCGGGTCGTCGGTGAAGTGCTCCCCGGCGGCATCCCGCTCCCAGCCGGTGAACCGGCCGTCCATCCGGCCCACCGTCTCCCGCCGGTCGCGCAGCAGCTCGGTGAAGAACCGGATGTGCTCGATGCGCAGGTTCGCGCGGTCCACGTAGTCCTCGGACAGCCCGGACAGCGAGGCGACCCGCCGCACGATGTCCTCGCGCTCGGACGCGCTCAGCCGCGCGCCGCGCGCCAGCGCCCACGGGTAGTCCTCGGCGGCGAACTTCTCCGCCTCGTCCAGCACCTCGCGCAGCGGCCGGTCGCCGTGCTTGCCGTGGTAGTGCGCGATCGCCGCGTACGTCGGCAGGAACAGCGAGTACGGCAGGTCGTTGCCCTCGGTGAACCGGATCGTCCCCATGTCCAGCACCGACGAGATCAGCAGCAGGCCGTTCGGGTAGAGGCCGTGCCGCGACTGGAGGTGCTCGGCGAGCGCGGCCGCGCGCAGCGTGCCGTAGGACTCGCCGGCGAGGTACTTCGGCGACATCCAGCGGCCGTTGCGGGTGGTCCACAGCCGGATCACCTCGGCGATGGACTCGATGTCCTTCTGGTATCCGTGGAAATCGCCGGGCGCGCCGCCCTCGACCGCCCGCGAGTACCCGGTGGACACCGGGTCGATGAACACCAGATCGCTGTGCCGCAGCAGGGTTTCCGGGTTGTCGGCCAGCCCGTACGGCGGCGGCGCGAGGTCGCCGGCGTCACCGGAGACGACCCGCCGCGGGCCGAGCAGTCCGACGTGCAGCCACACGCTGGAGGAGCCAGGGCCTCCGTTGAACGCGAACGTCACCGGGCGGCTGCCGGGTTCGCCGTCGGCCACGTACGAGGTCAGGAAGACCTCGGCCTTCGGCTTGAAACCCTCGAACTTGCCGTCGGTGTGGACCTCCTCGCGCAGCACGATGCGGCCCGTCGTCGCGGTGTAGGCCAGTTCCGCGCCGTCGGCGGTGATCGTGTGGTGGGTGCTGACCAGATCGTCGACCGGCTCGGCCGGGGTGGTGGATTCCTGCTTCGCCTCGTCGGCCTTGTCCTCGCTGGCTGCCATGCCGCCCACATTACGTGCCGTCGAACGGGTTTTCTGCCACTTTTGGGAGGTGCCAGAAACGACCTCCCGGCTGATCGACGACCCGATCGACGACCCCTCCGCCGCGGCCCCGGGGGCCGCCGGCCTGGCCGGCCTGGACGAGCTGGTCACCCGCTGCACGGCCTGCCCGCGGCTGGTCGAGTGGCGGGAGGAGGTCGCGCGGGTCAAGCGCGCGGCGTTCCGCGACCAGGAGTACTGGGGCCGGCCGGTGCCCGGCTTCGGCCCGCCGGACGCGTCGATCGCGATCGTCGGGCTGGCGCCGGCAGCGCACGGCGGCAACCGGACGGGCCGGATCTTCACCGGCGACCGCTCCGGCGACGTCCTCTTCCGGGCGCTCTACGACGTCGGCCTGGCGTCCCAGCCCGAGGCGTGGCACATCGACGACGGTTTGACGTTGCACAGCACCAGGATCACGGCGCCGGTGCACTGCGCCCCGCCCGCGAACAAGCCGACGCCGGCGGAGCGCGACACCTGCCGCCCGTGGCTGGTCCGCGAGCTCGACCTGCTGCGCCCGACGCTGCGGGCGGTCGTGGTGCTGGGCGCGTTCGGCTGGCAGGCCCTGCTGCCGGTGCTGGCGGACGCGGCCTGGCAGGTCCCCAAGCCCCGCCCGAAGTTCGGCCACGACGCCCACGCGGAACTCCCGGCCACGGACGGCGGAGCACCCCTCCACCTCCTCGGCTGCTACCACGTCAGCCAGCAGAACACCTTCACGGGAAAGCTGACCCCGGCGATGCTGCGCGGCGTGCTGGAGCACGCGAAGGAACTCGCGGGGGTGGGGTGAGGTCCAGCATCTCCCAGGGCATAACGCTTGCCGTTATTAACGTGCTACGTTAAGCTGATGCTGCGATCTTTCGCTGACAAGGAGACCGAGCGTGTATGGCAACGGCGTCGTTCGCGGGTCCTCGACCCAAATGTCCAGCGGGCGGCTCTGCGCAAGCTCGTCATCCTTGATGCGGCGGAGACCGTGGAGGACCTGCGGGTCCCTCCGGGGAACCGGCTGGAGAAGTTGAATGGAGATCGAGCCGGTAAGTACAGCATTCGGGTCAACCAGCAGTGGCGCATTTGCTTCGAGTGGACGTCGGCTGGTCCGGAGAACGTTGAGATCGTGGACTACCACTGAAGGGAACGAGGATGTCTGACGAGTTCGTCATGCCTCCGGTTCACCCGGGGGAGGTCCTAGCTGAGGAGTATCTCGAGCCACTTGGTGTCACTCAACATCGACTGGCCGTCGCGATTGGGGTTCCGCCCCGTCGTATCAACGAGATCGTGCACGGCAAGCGTGGAATCTCGGCTGACACCGCATTGCGGCTGGCGCGCTTCTTCGGTACGTCCGAGCGATTTTGGCTCAACCTCCAGTCGCGTTACGACCTGGAGCGGGAGAAGGATGCGCTCGCCGACACGCTGGCTCGCATTCAGCCACTGTCTGCCTGACGTGAAGATGAGCCCGTCGCTGGCCGCGGGTTCGCCGCGACCGGCGGTCTCCGGTCCCCGCGTCGCTACCATCTGACGATGGTCCGCAGCAGGAAGAAGGCTCGACGCCTCGTGATCGATGACGTGACCTTCTTGTGGTCCGTGCGTCACCAGCACCACGTCGAGCAGGACCGGGGCCAGGTCTGCCGCGAGGTCCTCGCGATCGGCCGTGCCGGAGCGCGTGGGCGAGTCCGGATCGTCTTCCAGGGAGGCGCCGGGCGGCTGGTCCCCGATGGCCTGCTGCACTCCGGAGGCGTTGGCACCGGGGGAAGTTGGCTCAACCTGCACGAGCCGGGCACCGTGCGAGCCCTGCTCGACGAGGCCCTGGCCGGCGGGTGGGACCCGAGCGATCCGTCGACCGAGCAGATCGACGGCTGGCTCCTGTTCGACGCGGTCTCTGCGCTCCGGAACTGACCGTGCCCTGGCGAACGGTTCTGTGAACACCTCGTTACGCGTCGAGGCCGGCCGGCCGGTTCCTGGCAGCATGTCGGGATGGCCGCGGAATTGGTGGTCCGGGACGCCGAGGCCGGTGATGCGGAAGCGATCGGCGAGCTGTTCCGGGGGTACGTCGAGACAACGGTGACGACGTTCGAGGAAGTGCCGCCGACGGCGCAGGACTGGCGGGGCAAGATCGGCGCGGTAGCGCGAGACGGCTGGCCGTTCCTGGTGGCAACGCTGGAAGGCGATCTGGTCGGCTACGCCTACGTGGCGCCGTGGCGTCCCAAACCCGCCTACCGCCACACCGTCGAGAACACGATCTACCTGCACCCGGACCACGTCGGGCGCGGCATCGGCCGCCACCTGCTCGGCGAACTCCTGCGGCGCGCGGCAGCGGCGGGTGCGCGCCAGGTGATCGCCGTGATCGCGGATACCGGCAACCCGGCATCGGAGGCGCTGCACCGCAAAGCGGGGTTCGAGGTCGTCGGGAAGCTGAACGAGGTCGGCCACAAGAAGGGGAAGTGGATCGACACGACCCTGATGCAACTCGACCTGACGACCCAAAACACCCGCTGACCGGCTTCCGGAGGCGTTCCGCGGACCCGAACGGGTGGACCTCCATTCGGTCATCGACGCAGGTAGATATGCAGTTACCACTGGCGGTAGCATTGCCGTATGAGTGCCGTGCCGCATGAGCCTGCAGGCGGGCTTCCGGGTAGAGATGCCGACTTCGCCGAGCGGTTGGCCTGGCTGTTGAGCCAGTACCGCGAACTCGACTCGAGAACGGCTGCGCCCGAAGGCGCTCCGGATCTCGACTCCGCGCGCAACGTGCGGTCGCTCGGGCGGGCTCGCAAGGTCAGCGTGTCCATGCCCGAAGACCTGACCTCGGCCGTCCAGCATCGGGTGGGGCGGGGAGCGTTCAGCCAGTACGTCACCGATGCGGTGGCCAAGCAGCTCGAGCTCGATCTCGTGGCAGAACTCGCCGAGCTGCTCGAGGCGGAGCACGGGCCGGTGTCGGAGGAGTACTTGGCGGAGGCGGGGGCGGCATGGCCGGACGCCGAGTAGCCGCAGGCGGGGCGCTCGTTCTCGACAGCGAGGGCCTGTCGAAGCTCGCCGCCGGGGATGGGCGTGCCCGTGCGTACCTCGAGACTGCGCGGCTTCGGCGCTCCAGGGTTGTGGTCAGTGCGATCACGCTGACCGAGGTGCTTCGCGGATGCGCGCGAGATGCCCTGGTGTACCGCGTGCTGTCCCGGGTCTCGGTCGTTCCCGTGACGCCCGAACTCGCCCGCGCCGCCGGAGAACTCCTTGGTGCGACTGGATTGTCGGGGCATCGCTGTGCGATCGACGCGGTGGTGGCCGCTACGGCGCTGGAGCTCGCGCGGCCGGTGGTGCTGCTGACGAGCGACCCCGACGATCTGAGCAAGCTCGTCGAAGAGCCTGCGCGCCCGAAGGCTGAGCGGGTGGTCGTGGTGCACGTGTGAGCTCGGGGCGTGGTCGGGGCCCGCGCGTTCCGGCCCGGTGGGGGCGATCTTCCCGGAAGAATTTTCGCGGGCGCGGGCATCGGCGCTCAAGATTCGGTAAGGTGGCCTGAACCAGCCTCCATGACACCTCGGTGATGTCGCTCTGACGTCACCCGCCGCCGCCCCTGCGGTGCGCGTACGCAGCGCGTTTGTTCGTGCACAACGCGTTGACCGTGATCGATGCCACCCGCGACTGGCGTCACATTAAGGGGGGTCGGCGCAGCGCGAATGCGGTCAGTGGTGCGACCATGAAGGCATGGCTGGTAAATCCGATCCCACGCGGATTCTCATCCTCGGCGGCGGTTACGTCGGCATGTACACGGCACTTCAGCTGCAGAAGAAGCTGGGTCGCCGCGAGGCCTCCGTGACGGTCGTCGATCCTCAGCCGCACATGACCTACCAGCCCTTCCTCCCGGAAGCGGCCGCGGGTTCGGTCGAACCCCGCCACGTGGTAGCGCCACTGCGACGAGTGTTGAAGCGGTGCCATGTGGTCACCGCCGCTGTCACCGAGATCAAGCACGACGAGAAGGTCGTGACGGTCGAGAACCCGCAGACCGGTTCCGAGGACATCGCCTACGACGTGCTGGTCGTGGCGCTCGGTTCGGTTTCGCGGCTGCTGCCGATCCCCGGCCTCGCCGAGGAGGGCATCTCGCTGAAGACCGTTGGCGAAGCCACCTACCTGCGCAACCACGTGCTGGGCAAGATGGACGCCGCGGCCAACACCGACGACCCCGAGCTGCGCAACCGGCTGCTGACGTTCACCTTCGTCGGCGGCGGCTTCGCAGGCGTCGAGGCGCTGGCGGAGCTGGAGGACATGGCCCGCTACGCCACGCGCTACTACGACAACATCAAGCCCGACGACATGTCCTGGGCGCTCGTCGAGGCCGCCGGCCGGGTGATGCCCGAGGTCAGCGAGAAGATGGGCGTCTACGTCGTCAAGGCCCTCGAAGAGCGCGGCATCAAGGTCTACCTGAACACCTTCCTGAAGTCCGTCGAGGGCGGCCACGCGGTGCTCTCCGACGGCACGGAGTTCGACACCGACACCCTGGTGTGGAACGCGGGTGTGAAGGCCAACCCGGTGCTGAAGAACAGCGACCTGCCGCTGGACGAGCGCGGCCGGGTCAAGGCCACCGCGCACCTGCAGGTCGAGGGTCTGCCCGGCGTGTGGGCGGCCGGTGACTGCGCCGCGGTCCCGGACCTGTCCAAGACCGAGGAGAACCCCGGCGCCACCTGCGCGCCTTCCGCGCAGCACGCGGTGCGGCAGGCCAACCAGCTGGCCAAGAACATGCTGGCCTCGCTGCGCGGCAAGTCGACCAAGGAGTACCGCCACGCCTACGCCGGCTCGGTCGCCGGCATGGGGCTGTACAAGGGCGTCGCCGACGTCTACGGCTTCAAGGCCAAGGGCTTCATCGCGTGGTTCATGCACCGCTCGTACCACGTGAGCCGGATGCCCACGTTCAACCGCAAGCTGCGCATCATCATCGACTGGACGCTGGCGTTCCTGTTCAAACGCGAAGTCGTGTCGATGGGTCAGATCCAGAACCCGCGGGCCGCGTTCGAGCGGGCCGCCGAGAGCTGACCGGCGCCGAAGGACCGGGCACTCGCAGCTACGGGGCCGCGTGCCGGAATGGGCACGCGGCCTTCTCGTCCCCGACGCCGTGCTCCGTGCGGGCTATCTGGAGGGCGACTAACTTGACAATCCGTAGCGGGAAATCGAAGACTATACCGAGTTCGTCACCTGAAAGGATGCGTCACACGGGGGAAGGGGTGAATCCCTTGACGCTGAAAGAACTTGCCGCCCTATTGCGGAGCGGCGCAGTTGAGGAAGGTCCGCTCGCGGACTTCGCGGAGGACTACCAGGAAGCATCTCGGGTCTTCCGGAAGAAGGACGACTGAGCATGGACGAGGCCGAGGGACGGCCCGCCGACCTCGGAAACCCGCCCGGGGCGGCCGCCCAGCCGTTCCTCCGTCCGACCCCGATGCTGCTGCAGGGGCAGGACTACTTCTTCCGCTCGCCGGACACGCCGCTGGACTTCCAGGAGCGGATGTTCGGCGCGGACCTCGTCGCCGATGAGCCCGGCGACCCGGTGCCGTGCGTGCTGGTGCTGGCGCGCGCCGCCGACATGGAGATGAACGAGCTGTCGCTGGCGCTGGCCGAGCACGACATCCGCATGGTGCGCATCGATGCCGACCGCAGCCTGGACCTCGCCCTCACCATCTACACGGACACGCCGCTGATCGAGTTCCAGCGCTGGCTGCTGCGGCCGGTCCTGGTCTGGCGGCGGCACTTCGACATCAGCGCGATCCCGGTCGACCCGACCACGGTGCACGGCGCCTACGTCCGCGAGCAGTGGAGCGCGGTCGCGAACTGGCTCGCCTGCCGGAGTGACTGGGATCAGGTGAACTCGGTGCGCTCCACCGAACACCTCGACCGGCTGACGCAGCTGCAGGGCGCTTCGGCGGTCGGCCTGCGGGTGCCCCGGACCGCGGTGACCACCATGCCCGGGCGGAGCCGCCCGGGCGGCGGCCGGTGCATCGTCAAGACGGCCGGGCACCACCTGCTCGAACCCGAGCCGGGCGCGCTGCGCGGCCTCTTCCCGCGCCCGCTGGACATCCGGCTCACCGGCGAGGCTCGCGAGCCGGCGCCGGTGCTGGTCCAGCAGTACCTCGACGCGGATCACGAGCTGCGCGTGTTCGTCATCGGCGATCGGGCGATCGGCTTCCGGGTGCAGAAGCTGGACCCGGCGCAGCTGTGGGTCGATCCTGATTCCGTCGTGGTGGAACGCGTGGAGGTGCCCGAGGACCTGGTCCAGCGGCTGTTGGCGCTGTGCCGGCAGTGGCGGCTGGACGTGGCCGGCTTCGACTTACTCGGAGTCGGCGGCGAATGGGTGTTCCTCGAGGTCAACGTCAACTGCGACTGGCGCTGGTTCGAGCACCGGGCCGACTGCGCGGACGTCTCGACCGCCGTGCACGACTGGGTGCGGAGCCGCTTCACCGAGCTCTCGACCGCGAAGAACGGCTGGGGGAGCTGGTGACCCAGCGCCCGCCGGAACACCGAGGTCTCCTTCGGTGGTTCGAGGGAACCGAGCGAAGCGCCACTGCGTCGTAACGTGTGCGGCACCCGCCGCGACGAGTTGCTGACCGCCCCCGTAGCCCAACTGGCAGAGGCAGACGACTTAAAATCGTCCAAGTGTCGGTTCGAACCCGACCGGGGGCACTCATCATCCCAGGTCAGAGCCTTGTGGATGGTTCGGGGCCAGCATGGCGGTGGAGGTGTCCACCGCTTCGGCCCGTGGCAAGGGAGTCGGGTCGACCGTCCCTCCGCAGCAGCACTCACGGCGAGATCAACGCGACGCGACTGGATCCTTGCCTCGCTGTTCATGTCCGCGACTCTCCCTGGTCTCCCAATGTCAAGCATTGCCGACCGGGCCGCTCGATCAAAGCGAAGCAGCGGAGGATTGCCCGCAAGGCAGCGAGAACTGCCTTTTCGTGCACTCCAAACGCGGGTCACCCAGTCCGGGACGTCGTCACCTCCAGGCTTCGGTGACGACGTCAGGAAACGGTTGAAGCCGGATCCATTCCGTCGAGCGGGTCGCTGCGGGAGCCGACGAGTTCGGCGAGCATCGACAGTCCACGGTGGACTTCGGTGAAGCTGGTGCCCAGCGGCGCCAGGCCGATGCGGATGCCGTCGGGAGCGCGGAAGTCCGGGATGACGCCGCGTCGCCAGAGCCGGTCGTTGATCTCGCGGAAGTCCTCTCGGCGCAGCGTGATGTGGCCACCTCGGCGTTCGGGGTCGCGCGGCGAGGCCAGTGCCACGCCGTGGTCGAGCAGCCAGGCGTCGACCAGTTCGAGGGCGTAGTCGGTCAGCCGGAGCGATTTGGCGCGGACCGCTTCGATGCCGGCCTCTTCGAGCATGTCGAGGCCGGTCAGCAGCGGCAGCATGCCCAGGATCGGGGGGGTGCCGCTGAGCATGCCGCGCACACCGTCGACGGGTTGGTACCCGGGATCCATCGCGAGCGGGTCGCGGTGTCCGATCCAGCCCCAGATGGGTTGTCGCACGTGACCGTGGTGACGCCGGTTGAGGTAGCCGAACGCGGGGGATCCGGGGCCGCCGTTGAGGTACTTGTAGGTGCAGCCGACGGCGAAGTCGGCGTTCCAGGAGTCGAGGTGGACGGGGACGGCGCCGACGGAGTGGCTGAGGTCCCAGAGCACCAGCGCGCCCGCGTCCTGGGCGGTGCGGGTGATCGCTTCGGCGTCGGCCACGTACCCGGATCGGTAAGCGACGTGGCTGAACACCACGAGTGCGGTGTTCGGGCCGACCGCGCCCGCGACCTGGTCGGCGGTGATGCCCTCGGCGGGGTCGGTGTCGATCCACCTGAGGTTCAGGCCTCGTTCGGCGGCGATGCCTTCGAGGACGTAGCGATCGGTGGGGAAGTTGTCGGTGTCGATGACGATCTCGTCGCGGCCTGGCCGGGCCTCCACGGCGGCGCGGGCGAGCTTGTAGAGCAGCACGGTGGTCGAGTCGGCGACCAGGACCTGACCGGGCGCCGCGCCGAGGGCCACCCGGCCGAGGCGGTTCCCGATCTCCTCGGGCCAGTCGAACCAGCCGTCGGTCCAGCCGCGGATCAGCTGCCGCCCCCACTGCTCGCGGATGAAGCGGTCCATCCGCTCGGCGGTGGCCAGGGCGGGGCGTCCCAGGGAGTTGCCGTCGAAGTAGGCGACGACATCGCTGTCCTCCGGGATCAGGAACCGGTCCCGGAAGCCGCGCAGCGGATCGGCTTCGTCCAGAACGCGTGCCTTCTCCAGGAGATCGGCGTGCCTGAGCATGTGTTCCTCACCTTCCGATGACGGATCAGGCGGGGAGGTCCGGTGCGACCGGACCCACTACCTGTGCGGAGCTGAGCGAGTCGGCGAAGCGCGAGGGGGTCCGGTCGAGCCCGCCGGGAACCCAGCACGGTGGGACCGGGCTGCGCAGATCGGTCATGGCGGTGAGCACGTCGTCGGGCGCGAGCCCGGCGGCCAGCAGCGCGGTGACCTCGCGGGGGTTGACGCCCTGCGGCAGCGGTCCGTTGCCCAGGTCCGTTCCGTAGTGGATGGTTCCGCCGTGCTCGACGAAGCGCCGCAGGTTGTCCGTCGCCGTGCGCAACTGCGGGGTGTCGGTGCCGAAGCCGTGGATGTCCAGGGTGCTGATCCAGCTCATCCGCTGTGCCGCATCGGCGAGGAGCCCTTCATCGACGCGTTCGGTCCACGGGGTGTGCGCCAGCCGGTCGATGCCGTTGTCGTAGGCCTGCCGCATGGTGCCTTCGCCTTCGACGTGCGCGATCACGGGGAGACCGGCGTCATGTGCGGCGGCGACGATCGCCGCGAGCGCGGAGTCCTGAAGCACGGGGCCCGCGTCGGAGTTCAGCGCGACCTTGATGGCATGTGCGCCGACCTGCTGCTGCTCGCCCACAGCGGCCTCGGCGTCGAGCGGGGAAAGCACTTCGCGGAAACTCCTGGCAGCGGCCCAGGACCTGTCGCTGGGATAGCCGCGCGGAGCGGTCAGGAAAGCACCGACCACCCGAGCCCTCGGCAAGGTCGGGTCCTCGACGCGCAGGGCCTCCAGCACTTCGGGGGCGCTGCCGAGATCGTGCACTTCGGCGATCCCCCCGGAGCGAACCGAACGGAGGTCCACCAGCCCGGAGTGCACGTGCGCGTCGCGCAGTCCAGGAAGGACGGTGCCGCCGAGTCGTCTCGTCCGGGCGCCGGGCGGAACATCTTCGGCGGCGACAGGCGTGGAACCGGCAGGTTCACCGTTGCGGAGGCGCAGGGCGCACCGGCCGAACCAGCGGCGGGCGCCCCACCAGGCGGCGTCGGCCAACAGCCATTCTTCTGCGATGTCCATGTTCTCCAGCCCTATTCCCGAAGCAGGTCGGCTTGCGTCACGCCGCGCTTCTCGCGGGAGCGGTGTGCAGCCGGAGCCGCCGCAACAGCGGTCCCGTGACCGCCGTGGTCACCAGCGCCATGCAGGTCAGCATGGTGAACAGGCGAGGCGACAGGACCCCGAGGGACAGCCCGATCTGCAACACGATCAACTCGGTGACGCCCCGGCAGTTCATCATCAGCCCCAGGCCGGTCGACGACCGCCAGTCGTGGCCGAGCAGCCGGGCGAAGACCGCGACACCTGCGATCTTGCCCACCGCCGCGACGACGATGATCAGCGCGAGGAGCCCCCAGTCCGCGGGCCCGCCGATGCTCGCGAGATCCAGCTTGAGCCCGACCACGGCGAAGAACAGGGGGAGCAGCAGCCACATCGTCAAGCCCTCGATCTTGCCGAGCACCTCGCGGACCGTGGCCGAGTCGCGCGGCAGGACCAGACCGGCCAGGACCGCTCCGAAGATCGCATGGGCACCGATCGAATCGGTGATCCACGCGGAGGCGAACACGCAGCACAACAGGAACGCGGCCACCGCGGTGTGACCGGACCGCTCGAACGCCGCCACCAGCCGGGGCATCGCGGGACGCACGAATGCGATCAGAGCGCCGCCGTAACCGATCACCAGCGCGCAGGCGATGAACGCCGACAGGAGCGTTCCATTGCCGATCACCGCGCTGACGACCATGAGCAGGCACCACGCGATGGCGTCTCCCGCTCCTGCCGTGGCCAGACCGAGCGTGCCGACCGGCGTGTCCGCCAGCTTCTGCTCGTGCAGGATCCGCGCCAGCACCGGGAAAGCCGTGATCGCGAAGGCCACGCCGACGAAGAGGACCAGCGCCAGCAGAGGCGTGCCGTTCGTCCGGTAGTCGCCCAGCGCCCAGGCCGCGAGCAGCGCGCCGAACAGGAAGGGGATGACGGTGCTCACCTGCGCCAGCGCCAGCGCGGTGCCACCGCTGCGGCGGAGCAGGTCGAGCGGCATCTCCCTGCCGACCAGGAACATGAACAGGATGACGCCGAACTGCGACAGCGTTTCCAGCGAGGGCACCACGTCCGCGGGGAACAGCCACGCCGTTGCCTCCGGGAGCAGCAGCCCGAGGACGGAGGGGCCGAGGATGATCCCCGCCGTGATCTCGCCGACCACGCTCGGCTGGCCGACCAGCCGCAGCAGCGCGCCGAACAGCCTGGTCACGGCGAGGATGACCGCGATGGCCAGCAGCAGCCGGTGCCCGCTGGACACGATCGAATCCGCTCCCGGCAGGGCGGCGACACCGTTGCTCCCCAACGACTGGACCAGCGCGACGACCGCGACGAGGGGCAGCACCACCAGGAACAAGTAGCCGGGCAGGTAGCGGGTGCCGACCGGCAGCCGGGGCGGCAGGGGAGTTTCTTCGTTGCTCACGCGGTGGGTCCTTCACTGCGGGATGCTGCTCGGCTGGTTGTTCGCGGCCAGGGGCAGGACGCCGGTCCGGTCGGCTCAGTCGCCTTCCTGGTCGCCGGCTTCGCGCAGCACCACCAGGGACAGGTCCTGGACGGTTCCGTTCATGAATTCGGACATGGGGAGGGAGACCCCGTAGTCCCGTTCGACGTCGTGGCGCAGCCGGATCATGCGCACCGACTCCATGCCCAGACCGATCAGCGGCTTGTCCTCGGGCAGCGATTGCCAGCTCACGCCCAGCGCGGATGCGATCCGCCTGCGCAGCTCCGTGGTGACGGCGGAAGCCCGGACCTCGGCCGGCATCGCGAGCAGCAGGTCGCCCATGGCCGATCTGGCGGTGGTGGGTTCGGCGGCAGGCGCCACCCGCGTGCTCGTCGCCAGCGGTACGAGCTCGCCGTTGAGGTAGGACTCCCGGCAGCCGCGCCGCCGGACCTTTCCGCTCTGCGTGCGCGGGACCGCCGCCGGCTCGACGAGGACGACCTCGTGCACCTCGACCTGGTGCGCGCTCGTGACCCCCAAGCGGATTCGCTCGGCGAGGTCGGCCAAGTCGGCGTTGGCGCTCGACTCCACCGCCTGCACGACGACGAGCCGCTCCCCGTCCTCCGAATCGACCGAGAAGGCCGCGACCGGGAGGCTCGCGAGCGAGGGGGAGACCTGCTGGGCCGCGCCCTCGATGTCCTGCGGGTAGAGGTTGCGGCCGTTGATGATGATCAGTTCCTTGAGCCGGCCGCAGGGCACGAGGTCGCCGTCGTGGAAGAACGCGAGATCGCCGGTCCGGACGAACGGGCCGTCCCCGTCGGCCAGGGTGCCGCCGAAGGTCTCTGCCGTCTCCGCCGGCCGGTTCCAGTACTCCTGGCAGACGACCGGGCCGCTCACCCAGACCTCGCCCACCTGGCCGGCGGCGCACTCGGTGCGGGACTCGGTGTCCACGACGAGCACGCGCCCGAACGGCCCGGCGCCCCCGCAGCCCACGAGTTCTTGCGCCCGCGCGGAGCCCTCCGCCGGCACCAGCTCGGCGCGGCCCCGCTCCAGCTCGGCGGCATCGACCGCAACGCTGAGCGCGTCGGGTTTGCGCTTGCCCACGACGATCTGCATGGTCTCGGTGAGGCCGTACGCCGGGAACAGCGAAGTGCGCCGGAAACCGGCCGGCCCGAATGAGTCGACGAACCGTTCGAGGGAGGCTTGCTGAACCCGCTCGCCGCCGATGAGCGCGACCTCCCAGCCGGACAAGTCGAGCTCTGCCCGCTGGTCCTCGCCGATCAAGCTGCAGCACCGCTCGTACGCGAAGTTCGGGCCACCGCTGAACACCGGTCCCTCGGTCGCCGAGATCGCCGCCAGCCACCGGAAGGGATCGGCGACGAAGTCCTCCGGCGTCATCAGCACGGCCTCGCCGCCCGCCAGCTGCGCGAGCAGCACCTGTCCGAGCCCGAGCGCGTGGAGCGACGACATCCAGCACACGACGTTGCCGCCCGCCGGGAGTTCGGTGAGCGCCCGGAAGTTGGCGATCTGGGCAGCGAGGTTGCCGACCGACACCGCCACGCCCTTCGGCCGGCCGGTCGATCCCGAGGTGTACTGCAGCAGTGCCAGGTCATCCGCGACGGCCCGGGGCGGAACCCAGAGCCGTGCGTGGTCCTCGCCCAGTGCATCGACGTTGAACCACACCCCGGGCGGCGCGAGGTCCCCCCACCTGTCGCGCAATGCCGGCGCGAGATCTTCGGTGGTGAGCACCGCTGCCACGGCGGCGTCCGCAGCCATGGCGATCAACCGGTCGGCTGCGTCTTGCGTGGCATCGCCGATGTCCGGCGAGCACGGCACGGCCGCCACGCCCGCGTACAGGCATCCGAGGAATCCAGCGAGGAAATGCGGGCCGGGCGGCAGCAGCAGCAATGCCCGCGCGCCTGCGATGCCCTCCTGCTGCAGCGCCGCCGCGACGGAGCGCGCCCGCAGGTCCAGCTCCTCGCGGGTGAGGACCACGCCGCGCTCGCCTGGCTCGTGACCGGGAGGCAGGAATCGGAGAGCCGTGGCACCCGGCGCGCGCTCGGCGTTGTCCTGGAGCACCTCGAACAGCGAATCGATCCGGGCGTCCGGGCGGCGCGCGGCGAGATCGGTCATGCCCAGGCTCCTGTCCATCGGTTGCGTGCCACGTGGCATGCCGAGGATCACCAGCGCGGGAGGATCTGACCAACCCCGGAAGGAGCCGCCGAACGACTACGGGTGGGGTAGCCGTTCGGTGACGCTCCATTGGAATACACCGGTCGGGGACTCCCCTGCGGTGCCGCCGCACCAGCACTTCGTGCCCATCGCGCGACGTTCCGATGCCTATCTCGGGGGCGCCGTTCAGGCACTCGCGGACTCGGCGCGGCTCTATATCGTCTTGATCGGCAGTCCGTCACGGCGAGTGGACCGACGACCGAAGGGACCCACCTGATGCCAGACAGCGTGCCGGCCAGTTCCCTCGACAACCCGGTACAGCAGGGCGCGGCGGCGTTCAAGGAACTGATGAGCGCGTTCCCCAGCGGCGTCGCCGTGGTCACCGTCACGGACCACACCGGCGAACCCCACGGATTCACCTGCTCATCGCTTTGCAGCGTCGGCCTGGCGCCACCGACGCTGCTGATCTGCGTCTCCAACCGCAGTGGAACTCTCGCCATCATCCGGGACCGGGGTCGATTCGCGGTCAACCTGCTCCACAGCCAGGGACGCCGCGCCGCAGAGGTCTTCTCCTCGGGCGCCCCCGACCGGTTCTCCTCGCTGCCCTGGGCGCCGACCCAGCGCTTGGGGCTGCCCCATCTCGTGGAGCACGCCCATGCCATCGCCGAGTGCGAGGTCACCACGACCACGGTCGCCAGCGATCACGTGATCGTGGTGGGCGAGGTCGCGGCGGTGACGTACCGCCAGGAGCCGCCGCTGCTGTACGGCCTGCGGCAGTACGCCACCTGGCCAACGGCGGTGTGAGAGCCTGTTTCCAAACTCGTTTTGTGTGGCGGTGCGGGTAGCGGAACCTCGACGAGGAACACCTCACGCCACAACATTCAAAACAGCCCTCTGAGGGAGTGCGTGATCAGGGCCGACCACCTCCGCTGACCTCATCGGCCGCCGAGCAGGCGGGGGAGCCCCGGCCGGGTCACGCTCTGAGCGAAAGTGGGCGGGGTTCGGCGTTCCGGGCCGCGCATGTTGGTTAGGGTTGGTCACGTAATGTCGCAAGATCAGTCAGTCCTGACCGGGCGGCATGCGGTACGGGCGACGAGAAGGTAGGTAGACGTGACGCACGACCACAAACTGAGCATGCGGACCGGTGGTCTCAACCTGACCGACTCGGTGTACGAGCGACTGCTCCAGGAACGCATCGTCGTGCTCAATTCCCAGGTTGACGACGACGCGGCGGGCCGGATCACCGCACAGTTGCTGCTGCTGGCGGCCGAGGACCCGAAGTCCGACATCCGGTTCTACATCAACTCGCCGGGCGGTGCGGTGTCGGCCGCGTTCGCCATGTACGACACGATGCAGCTCATCGAGCCGGACGTGGCGACCTTCGCGCTGGGGATGGCGGCTTCCGCGGGCCAGTTCCTGCTCTCCTCGGGGACGCCGGGCAAGCGGTACTCGTTGCCGCACGCGCGCATCCTCATGCACCAGCCGTTGGCCGGCGTCGGTGGTACCGCGTCCGACATCGCCATCCAGGCCGACCTGTTCGTCAAGCAGAAGCACGAACTGGCCCGGCTCACCGCGGAGCAGACCGGCCAGCCCATCGAGAAGATCCTCGCGGACGCCGACCGGGACCGCTGGTTCACCGCGACCGAGGCCCAGGAGTACGGCCTCGTCGACCACGTGGTGAGCCGCGTGTCGATGTCCGGGGCGGCGAACTCGGACAGCTGAGCCGCGATCGTTCAGCATGTAACTGCGCCTTCCCCCGCAGGCCGGCGTCGGCACGACCACGCTGCATTGGGCGAGCTGAGACCGCTTCCGGGTGGTCGCCGGGGTCGGCGTGCGGGGTCGGGTGGGGCGGGTTCTAGCCGGTGGCGGGAATCCGGCCCAGAGATGATCTCATCCGGCTCAGGGCCCCACGTGCCCCCGCGCTCGCGGCGGGCTGCTCGCGGCTCGGTTCTCCCGGGTCCCGAAATCCGGCCGACTTCCTCCATCCTATGTGGACTGCACGGCCCGGTCGGCGAGCGATGATCCCGCTCGATGCGCGGTCGACCTCGCCGTGCGGGGCGAGGGACCAGCACCGGCCGGGCTCAAGACGTCGTCGGCAACGTCCTGCCCGCGATCGCGGTGCTCCCGGTGGCCGGATGACGGCGCCGCATATCTGATCCGGGCGGAAATCATTCGTCTCCGGCCTCGCCGATCGCATGGCGAACTCCGCATTCGGTGCCGAACGCGTTGAGCGGCCGTGCTGAAAACCGGTATCGAAATCGATCAGCTTTTCATCCTCTGCGGAATGCCTGTATCTCTGGGTCGTGAGTGCTTGTGGCTGCTGTGGCGACCATAGGCACTCACGACCCTTGTGCGTGGGTGGCCATACGGGCACCCCTGAAGGACACGCCACCGAGGCGGTGTCGCCCTCCCTGGAATCTGACAGCATCGGTGGGTACGGCAGCCAGCCCAGCGCGGTTTCTTCCAGAAAGGGCACTCATGCCTTCCAGTCGCCTACCTGAGAACAGGTCCGGAGGTGCCGGCGGCAACCCGGCCGTGCGGGCGGAGGATCTGCCTACCTCGTCTGATGGGCGAGTCGGCATGCGACTTGATGAAATCGTTCAGCGTTACGACGCGGGTGCGCTTTCGACGACGGATTTGCTCGCCGAATTGGTGGAGCACGCGAAGCGTCCCCTGTCGGAAGGGCAGCGCGGTTTGTGGGCGCTGCACAAGATGGAGCCGGACACGTATTCGTACAACGTGCCGGTATGCCTATTGTGCGAGCACGTCGACCAAGCCGCTCTTGAGGACGCATTTCGCGATGCGGTATCGCGGTACCCGATTCTTTCGGCGGCCGTCCGGGAAGGGGACGGCGGGCCATCTTTGTCGCCTGGTGGCGCCGATCGTTTCCAGATCGAATACGCGGACATCTCGGATGTTCCCGCCGATGATGTGCTCGCGCACCTGAAGCGGAGAGCGCAGCGGCCGTTCGACCTGGCCGGCGAGCCCCTGATCCGGCTGTCCGTGCTGCGTCGTGGCGAGTCCGAGGTGTACGTCCTCGTGGTCGTCCACCACATCATCCTCGACGGGCCGTCGCTGTGCCTCGTGCTCGACACCTTCCTGCGCGCCTACCAGGCCCGGGTCGGTGGCCGTGAACCATCGCCCCGGCCCGGCGCCGCGGAGTTCGGCGAGTTCGTCGCGTGGGAGGACGAGTACCTCGGTGATGCTCGCGCCGAGCGCGACCGGGATTTCTGGAAGCGGGAGCTCGCCGGCAGAATTCCGCTCACCGGTTTGCCCACCGAGGCGACGCTGGCTCCTGACGCGCCGCACGAAGGCGAGGTGTGCATTCGGCGGTTGCCGAAGGAGCAGGCCGATGTCATCGCCTCGTTCGCCGCGGCGAACGGGATCATTCCCGGCGTTTTCCTGCTCGCCATTTTCAAGACATTGCTCCACCGGTACACGGGGCAGGAGGACATCGTCATCGGAATGCCGGTGTCCGGGCGCCCGTCGGAACGCTTCGAATCGTCGGTCGGCTATTTCATCAACACACTGCCCATTCGAAGCAAACCGGTCGCATCGGACGAATTCTCGCTGTTCGCCCAGCGGCTGCAATCAACGGTCTTCGAGGCGATCGACCACGCGGCCTATCCATTCCCCCGCATCGTGCGAGATCTCGATGATCGCGATGCGGATCTCCGGTCGCCGGTATTCCAGGTCGCCTACAACTACCAGAACTTCTCCCTCGCCGGAACTTTGCAGAACCTGGCGGACGAGCTCCGCGACGCCTGGCCGTTCCGGGTGGTGGAAGGTCTGCACCAACTCGGTGAGTACGACCTGACGCTGGACGTGGTTCCCGGTGACGGATTCGAACTCGTCTGGAAATACCACCCCGCCGCTTTTTCGGCCGCCACCATCGCGCGGATGGCCGACCACTTCGTCAACCTGATCGATGACGTCGTGGCCTCGGGCGGCCATGCCGAACTCGGCCGGCTGAACCTCCTGGGCGCCGCCGAGCGGCGGCTCCTCCTGGACGAGTGGAACCGCACGGACGTCGACCATCCCGAGGACCGGACGGTCTGGGACCTCTTCGCGGAGCGGGCGGAATCGGATCCGGACGCGCCCGCGGTGACCTGCGGGGAACAGACCCTGACCTACCGCGAACTCGCCGATCGCAGCTCGGCGCTGGCCGATGCGCTGCTGCGCCGAGGCGTCGGGGCCGGGGACAACGTGGGGGTTTGCTTCGAGCGTTCGCTCGATCTGATCGTGGGCCTGCTCGCGATCATGAAGCGAGGCGCGGCGTACGTGCCGTTGGATCCCGACTTCCCGGCCGAGCGCCTCTCGTACATGATCCGGGACAGCGGGGCCGAGCTCGTCGTCTGCCACGAGGCCGTGATGGGCGCGTTGTCCGCAGTGGACACCCACGGGGCGAGTCTCCACGTGACGGACCGCCCGGACGACGGCGGTGACGAGGTGCGGGAACCGCGGGCCGCGCGTCCCGCGTCGACGCCTGGTGTCGCGTACACCATCTACACCTCGGGCAGCACCGGAGCGCCCAAGGGAGTGGTGGTTCCGCATCGGGCGCTGACCAATTTCCTGCTGGCCATGGCCGGGACCTTCGAGGTGACCGCGCGCGACCGGCTGCTGGCCGTCACCACGTACAGCTTCGACATCGCCGGTTTGGAGCTCTACCTGCCGCTGATCACCGGCGGGCATTGCCGCATCTGCGATTCGACGACGGTCAAGGACGCCACGTTGCTCGCCGCGGAGGTGGACGAGTGGCGGCCCACTCTCATGCAGGCCACCCCCGCTACCTGGGCCATGCTGCTGCGCGTGGGGTGGCAGAACCCCTGCGGGGTCAAGATCCTCTGCGGTGGGGAGGCGTTGCCGGAGAACCTCAAGGACCAGCTCGTTTCCCGTGGCGAGGCTTGGAACCTGTACGGGCCGACGGAAACCACGATCTGGTCGACGGCGCGGCGGTTGCGCCGCGACGAGCCGGTGACCATCGGAACGCCGATCGCGAACACGCGGTTGTACGTCCTCGACGAGAACATGCAGCCGGTGCCCGTCGGGGTTCCGGGCGAACTGTGCATTTCGGGCCGTGGTGTCGCGCTGGGATACCACCGGAAGCAGGACCTGACGGCGCAGCGCTTCGTGGAGAACCCGTTCGTCCGCGGCGAGCGCCTCTACCGGACCGGTGACGTCGCGCGCCGGCTGCCCAATGGCGAAATCGTCCTGCTCGGGCGGATGGACAACCAGATCAAGCTCCGCGGTTACCGCATCGAGCTCGGTGAGATCGAGGCCGTCCTCAACGGCCATCCGGACGTCGCGAACAGCGTTGTCGTGGTGGAGCGCAAAGGCCGATCGGAACGGCTCGCCGCGTATTTCACGGTGCACGGCGACAGCGCCATCGACCCCAAGGCGCTGCGCGCGCATCTGGAGAAGACCCTCCCGGCCTACATGGTGCCGAGTGCGTTCGTGGCGCTGGAATCCTTCCCGCTCACGGCCAACGGCAAGATCGATCGGGCGCGGCTGAGCGACTCCGGTGAGCAGGCGCCGGTCGCGCGGTCCACCTCCGATGCCGCCGCGGGCGCGGTCCGCGTCGAGCGGAGTGTGCGCAAGATCTTCGGCGAGGTGCTCGGCCGCGAGGACGTCGACCGCGACGAAGCGTTCTTCGAGGCGGGCGGCGACTCCTTCTCCGCCATCGAAGTGGTGGAGGAGATCAACCGGACCTTCGGGTGCCGGCTGCGGCCGGTGGCGCTGTTCTCGAACCCGTCGATCGCGGCCATGGCTCGGCATGTGGCCGGGCTGCTGCCATCGGAAGCGGCATCCCCGGCGCACGCAGCAGTGCAGAGCGCGCCCCGGCAGCTCGATCCGCTTCCCGACGGGCGTGCGGAGGAGCCTGCCATCGATGACGGATATCTCGACGACTCGATCGCAGTGGTCGGCATGTCGTGCCACTTCCCCGGGGCCGAGAACCCCCGGGAGTTCTGGCGCAATCTTCAGGAAGGCAATGGCGGCAGCACGTTCTGGTCGCCCGAGGAGCTGCGCGCGCTCGGGGTGCCGGACGAACTGATCGGTCGGCCCGGGTACGTGCCGCAGCGGGCGGTCATCGAGGGCAAAGCGGAATTCGATCCGGCGTTCTTCGGGATCTCGCCGCGCGACGCCGAGCTCATGGACCCGCAGGGACGTCTCCTGCTGCTGCACGCGTGGAAGGCGTTGGAAGACGCCGGATACCGCCCGGAGGACGTTCCCAACACCAGCGTCTTCACGTCGACGAGCAACAACTTCTACCAGGCGCTGTTGCCGAGCCTGATGGAGAACGCGGCGGGCGCGCGAGTTCTGGCCAGCAATGAGGGTTACGTGGCCTGGCTGCTCTCGCAGGGCGGCAGCGTGCCCACGATGATTTCGAGCAAGTTGGGGCTGAGCGGCCCCAGCATGGCCGTGAGCACCAACTGCTCCTCGGCGTTGAGCGGACTCCACCTCGCGTGCCAGGGATTGCTCTCCGGCGAGGTCGATCAGGCACTGGTCGGCGCGGCCAGCCTCTTCTCCACGATGGAGCTGGGCTACGTGCACCAGCCGGGCCTGAACTTCTCGAGCGACGGGCGTTGCAAACCGTTCGACGACACGGCCGACGGCATGACCGGCGGTGAAGGGGTGGGCGTCGTCGTTCTCAAGCGCGCCCGCGATGCTTTCGCCGACGGCGACCACGTCTACTGCCTGATCCGTGGGGTGGCGGTCAACAACGACGGCGGTGACAAGGCCGGGTTCTACGCCCCGAGCGTACGAGGCCAGGTCGACGTCATCCGCAAGGCGCTGGACAAGTCGGGCGTGGACCCCGAGTCGATCCGCTACGTCGAGGCGCACGGCACGGGCACCAAGCTGGGCGATCCCATCGAGGTCGCGGCGCTGACCGAGGCGTACCGGCACTTCACGGACCGGAGCCGGTACTGCGGGATCGGCTCGGTCAAGAGCAACATCGGCCACCTCGACGCCGCCGCCGGGATCGCCGGCCTGATCAAGCTGGCCCTGAGCCTCCACCACGGCGAGGTCCCGAGATCCCTGAACTGCGACGTGCCGAACACGCAGATCGATTGGGAGAACTCCCCGTTCTTCGTGGTCGACCAGAACCTGCCGCTGAGCAGGACGGGCTCCGAGCCCCCGCGGGCGGGGCTGAGCTCGTTCGGCGTGGGCGGCACCAATGTGCACGTGGTGCTTGAGCAGGTGGCCCCGCGTTCGCGCGTGGTGCCTTCCGCTGAGAGGAGTTCGGGGGCGCATCTGGTCGTCCTCTCGGCTCGGGACGGCGAACGCCTCGAAGCCCTCGCCCGGGATCTCCTGGCGTTCTTGCCGGAGTACCGCGGGGACCTGGCGTCGCTGGCGTACACGCTGCAGACCGGGCGGCGGGAGATGGCCAGCCGGATCGCGTTCATCGCGGACGACTTCGAGACGTTGGCCGCGCAGCTCGGCGCCTACGTCGAAGGGAATGTGCCGGAAGCGGCTTTCGCCGGCACCGTCCGGCGCCAGGACGACGAACTGGTATCGCTGTTCGCCCGAACCGAGCAGCTCCAGGCGCTCGCTGCGGAATGGTTCGAGCGCGGTGAGTGGGAGAAGGTCGCACCCCTGTGGGTCAGCGGCATCGACATCGCCTGGAACTCGTACTACGGCGCGCAGGTGCCAGGACGGGTGAGCCTGCCGACGTACCCGTTCGACACGAAGCCGTTCTGGCCGACCGCGGCAGCGGAACCGGTGAGGCCGAGGCAGCCCGTGCAAGCGCCGACTGCGTCTCACGAGAGCGCGCCGGTCGACGCTGATGCCGTGCTCGGGGCCGGAACCGATGGGGTCGAACGGTTCCTGGCGCGGCACCAGCAGAGCACGGCCGAGATGAACAGGATCCTGCGGCAGCTGATGCTCGCGCAGCTGTCGACGATCGGGCTCTTCCGCGAGCCCGCGCGGTACGAGCAGGTCGGGGCGGGCGTGATCGCGCCCGGCTTCGCGAAATGGCTCGACCACAGCGTGAACGTGCTGGTGGACGGCGGCGAGCTCGTCCGCGAGGGCGACTTCCTGCGGACGCAGGACGGCGCGCCGGACGCCGAGCAGGCGTGGCGGACCTGGCGTGCGTGGAAGAACGGGCGCGGCAGCGATCCGGAGCTGGCGGCCAAGACCGCGCTGGTCGAGCGCATGGTCGAGGCCATGCCGGCGATCCTGACGGGAGAGCTGCCGGCCACGAGCATCATGTTCCCCGGCGGGACGCTGGAACTCGTCGAGGCGGTCTACCGGCGGAATGCGACCGCCGACTACTTCAACGCGATGACAGCCGGCGCGGTGCGCTCCGAGGTGGCGGAGCTCGTTCGCGGAGCCCGATCCGAGATCCGGGTGCTGGAGATCGGCGCCGGCACCGGGAGCGCCAGTGATCGCGTGTTCGAGCAGCTGGAGAGCTTCGAGCGCGATATCGCGGAGTACTGCTACACCGACATTTCCAAGGCGTTCCTGATCGAAGCGGAAAAGCGGTTCTCGCCGCGCGTTCCGTACCTGACGTGCAGGACGTTCAACGTGGAACTGCCTCCCGGCGAGCAGGGATTCGCGGCGGGGCACTACGACATCGTCATCGCCAACAACGTGCTGCACGCGACCAGGGACGTCGTGGAATCCGTCGAGCACGCCCGGGCGCTGCTCCGCCCTGGCGGTGTTCTCCTGCTCAACGAGCTCGCCGAGAACGAGCTGTGGTCGCACCTGACCTTCGGGTTCCTCGACGGCTGGTGGCGCTACACGGACGGATGGCGCATCGATGGTGGCCCTGCGCTGTCGTCGGATTCGTGGCGAGACGTGCTCCGCGGCAAGGGATTCGACGCGGTGCACTTCCCGGCGGAGCGGGCCCGGTCGTTGGGGCTGCAGACCGTGGTGGCGCGGGTTGGTGCGCCGGCGTCGCTTCCCGCCCCGGGGAAGGCCGATCGGGCAGTCTCGCTCGAAACGCACGTCGAAGAGGCCCTCGTCCGGGGCCTGATGGCCTCGTTGAAGCTCCGCAGGGAAGAACTGGAGGACGACAAGCCCTTCGCCGACTACGGGCTGGACTCGCTCACGGGCGTCAACCTGGTGCAGCAGCTCAACGAGTCGCTGGGCACCGACCTGGATCCCAGCGTCCTGTTCGACAATCCCTCCATCCGGCGGCTGGTGAGATTCGTCCTGGCGGAGCACGGCGACGCGATCACAGCCGACGAGGAACCGGAGACGAGCCCGATCCCCGCTCCGGTCGAACCTGCGCGCGTCGAGGTGCCACGGACCATCGAGGCGCCGCGCGTCACCGAAGCGCCACGCACCACCGAGGCGCCGCGCACCACCGAAGCGCCACGCTCCGCCGGGGCGCCTCGGGGCGGCGACCCCATTGCCATCGTCGGCATGAGCGGCCGGTTCCCGGGTGCGCGGAACGTCGATGAGTTCTGGCGCCAGCTGGTCGAGGGCCGCGACCCGGTGACCCCTGCGTCCCGCTGGGACCTGTCGTCCCTCCGGAGCCGGTGCGCGGACGGCGGATTCATGGACGGCATCTACGAGTTCGATCCGCTGTTCTTCGGGATTTCCGGGGTGGAAGCCTCCTACATGGAGCCGCAGCAGCGGTTGTTCCTCCAGGAGGCGTGGAAGGCGCTGGAGGACGCGGGCCACGCGGGCGAGTCGCTCGACCGCGAGCGTTGCGGGATCTACGTCGGTTGCGGCGCCGGTGACTACTTCGACCTGACGACGTCGTCCGATTACCCGGCGCAGGCGTTCTGGGGCAACATGAGCTCGCTGGTGCCCTCCAGGATGGCGTACTACCTGGACCTGCACGGACCGGCGATGGCCGTCGACACCGCGTGCTCCAGCTCGCTGGTGTCCATGTACCTGGCGTGCCAGGGGTTGTGGGCGGGTGAGGCCGATCTGGCGATCGCCGGCGGCGTCTTCGTCCAGTGCTCGCCCCGGCTCTACATCGCGGGATCGCGCGCCGGGATGCTGTCCCCGACCGGAAGGTGCCACACGTTCGACCAGGCCGCCGACGGATTCGTCCCCGCCGAAGGCGTCGGAGCGCTGGTCCTGAAGCGGCTTTCGGATGCCGAGGCCGACGGGGACCACATCTACGGCGTGGTCCGCGGGATCGGCATCAACCAGGACGGCACGACCAACGGGATCACCGCGCCGAACGGGAATTCCCAGGAGAAGTTGATCGGGCAGATCTACCGGGACTTCGAGATCGACCCCGAGGGGATACAACTGGTCGAGGCGCACGGCACCGGGACGAAGCTCGGCGACCCGGTGGAGTTCAACGCGCTCGTACGGGCGTTCCGGGCCCACACGAGCGAGGAGCACTTCTGCTCGCTGGGGTCGAGCAAGGCCAACATCGGCCACGCCCAAGCCGCGGCCGGCGTGATCGGGATCATCAAGACGCTCCTGGCCATGAAGCACGAGACGATGCCCGGGCTCCTGCACTACCGGACGACCAATCCCGGCATCGCGCTGGAGGGCAGCCCGTTCTACGTGCACGCGGAGCCGAGGGCGTGGGTCGTCCCGCAAGGCGGCAAGCGGCGCGCCGCGATCACGTCGCTCGGTGCCAGCGGGACGAACGCCCACGTCGTCATCGAGGAGGCGCCGGCATCGCCCCGGCGGAGCAGGCCCGCAATTTCCATTGAAATCGAAGGTCCGATTTCAATGGAAATTGCGGCAAGGCCGGGAGGCCCCCGGCTGATCGCGCTGTCGGCGCGAACGGGGGAGGCCCTGCGCCAGCAGGTGGCCGATCTCGCGCGTGCATGCCGGGAGCGCCGGGATCTGGATCTCGGCGATGTGAGCTACACGCTCCTGCTCGGGCGGACGCACTTCCAGCACCGGTGGGCCCGCGTGGTCGACGATGTGGCCGAGCTGGAACGCGCGCTCACCGCTTGGCTTTCCGGCGAAGGCGATTCCCCCGGAACCGAGGCCGGGCGGCCGCACGTCCTCGCCGCGGAGTACCTCGACGGACGGACACCCGATTTCGGCGAGTTGTTCCGGGACGGGCGCTACGGGCGCGTGCCGTTGCCGGTCTACCCCTTCGACCGGAACCAGTACGAATTGCCGAGCGATGTATCGCCCAACGGCGTGCTGCTGAGCGGTATTTCGCCGAGCCGCGATCGCCAGCAGGACAGCACGACGCTCACCGGTGACGAGTTCTACCTGCGCGATCACCGGGTGCAGGGAACCGCCATCGTGCCGGGAGCGATGTACCTGCAGTGGGCCTACGCGGCCGCCCGGCAAAACGCCGGTGCCTCGGACGGGGACGCCGTTTGCTTGCACGACATCGCCTTCCTGCGCCCCCTCGGCGTGCCGGAGGGGCCACGCGCCCTGAAGGTGGAGCTTCGCCCGGAGGGCAGCGGAACCCGCTTCGAGGTGCATTCCGCGGCCGCGAACGCCGGCGGTGAGTCGGTGATCCATTGCCAGGGCGGGATTTCGCACCCCGATCGGTCGGCGCAGCCGGTGATCGACCTGTCCGCGATGCTCCGGGACTTCCGGCGTACCGCGACTGGACCCGAGCGCTTCTACGAGGAGTACCGGGAGCTCGGGATCGAGTACGGTCCGGCGTTCCAGGGCCGCGGCGCGGTGTACGAGGCCGAAGGGGCGGTGCTCGCGGAGCTGAACCTGCCGGACGTGGTGCTGGACACCGCGCGCAGCTTCGCGCTGCACCCGTCGCTGGTGGATTCGGCGATGCAGTGCATGAGGCTGCTCGTCGGATCCGGCGACGAGCAGCGCGACGTCGGGTTGGTCTTCTCCATCAAGAAGGCGGAGATCTTCGCACCGTGCTCCGAGAAGATGTGGGCCTGGGTCCGCTGGAGCGACGACGCCCGGGACGCCGGACGAATCGACATCGACCTGGCCGACGACCGCGGCAAGGTGTGCCTCGCCCTCCGGGGGATCACGGGCCGCCGCACCGCGCGCACGGCCGCCCCTGACGAGGCGGGCGAGTCGGAGGCTGTCGCACTGCTGCCCACGTGGGCCCCGGCCCGCGAGGTCGAGACCGAGACCTGGCCGCGGACCGCCGAATCGATCGGCATCATCGCGGCGACGCAGGACGCGCGCGACGTCCTGGTCGCGAGGTACCCGTCGGCGCACGTGCTGGCAGTTCCACAGAACGGTTCGCAGCACGACATCGAAACCGCCATTCGGTCCGCACCCGCGCTCGACCACCTGATCTGGGTGGCACCCGAGTACTCGGAGGCGGCATCCGGCGAGGGCATCGTCGATGGCCAATCCGCCGGCACGCTGCAGGTCTTCCGCACGGTGAAAGCGCTGCTCGCCGCCGGCTACGGCAACCGCTCCCTGGGGTGGACCGTGATCACGAACCGCGCGCACCAGGTGCACGAGGCCGAGCCGGTCGATCCGACCAACGCCGGCGTCGCGGGCCTGGCCGGCTCGGTGGCGAAGGAGTACCCGAACTGGAAGATGCGGATGGTGGACGTGGACGCGTACGACACCGCGTCGTTGTCCGCCGTGCTGAGCCTGCCCGCCGATCCGGACGGCAACATGCGGATTCGCCGGAGCAGCACGTGGTTCCGGCAGCACCTGACGCCCGTTCGCCCGAGTTCGCCGACGTCATCCCGGCTGCGGGCAGGCGGGACCTACGTCATCGTCGGCGGGGCTGGTGGATTGGGAACGGCCATCAGCGAATACTTGATCCGCCAGTACGGCGCGCAGGTGGTGTGGCTCGGGCGAAGCGCGCAGGACGCGCGCATCGAGGCCGCCATCGCCGCAGCAGCGGGCTCCGGCGGACCCGCACCGCTTTACCTGCAGGCCGATGCCACCAGCACCGAGTCCCTCCGGCAGGCGCGGGACGAGATCGAACGGCGTTTCGGGAGCGTGCACGGCGTCATCCACTCCGGACTGGTCTTCTCGGGTGCGAGCCTGGCCAAGATGACCGAGGCGGAATTCCACGACGTGCTCCGGGGCAAGGTCGACGCGAGCGTGCGGCTGCTGGACGTTTTCGGCGGCGACTCGCTGGAGGTCGCGCTCTTCCTCTCGTCCATCAACTCGTACCTCAAAGCCATCAAGCAGGCGAACTACGCCGCCGCCTGCACGTTCGTGGATTCCTTCGCGCACGCGGTGGAACGCCGCCACGGATGCGCCGCCAAGGTGATCAACCTCGGCTACTGCTTCAACAACGCGGTGGCGGAGAACGACCGCGCGGCGGTGGTGGGCGCCGGCGTTCCGCTCATCCAGGCGAGCGAGCTCATGGCGGCGATCGAGCTGCTGTGCGCTGGACCGGTGGACCAGCTGACCCTGATGAAGTTCAGCCCGGCCTTGAACACCCGGGGAATCACCGTGGGAGACGACGAAGTCGTCCTCCGCTGGGACGAGCCTTCGCCGTCGTTGGCCGCGGTCCACTCCGACCACCGGGAGCTGCGAGATGCGTTCGCCGATCTAGAGCGGCTGCGTGCACGAACCAAGGAACTGAACGCGCTCGTGATCTGATCGCGCAATTTCGGAGGGACCGATCATGAAACGGCTGCTGTGCGACTTCCTGTGGTCTCACCTGCGTGTTCTCGGGGCGTTCAGCCGATCCGAGCAGACGTTGGGTGCGGCGCGGGAAGCGGCCGGTCTGCTGCCGGTGTACGACTTGTGGTTCGCCGAGTGCGTTCGCGTCCTCGACGTCGAGGGCTACCTCGAACGCCGGGACGACAGCATCCTGGTCGGCGAAGCCCGGGGGCACCGGCCGCTCGATGAGCTGTGGCGCGAGTGGGAGGCGGAAAAGCCGCACTGGCAGGGGAATCCCGACCTGGCCGCCACCCATCTGCTGGTGGAGACGACGCTCCGGGTCCTGCCCGACATCGTCACCGGGAAGCGGCGCGCCACGGAGGTCATGTTCCCGGGCGGGTCGGTGGAACTGGTCGAGAACGCGTACAAGTCCAACCCGGCATCGATCTACTTCAGCACGGCACTCGCCGCCAAGCTGGTCGCCCACCTGCGGCGCCGGGCCGATGCCGAGCCCGGTTTCGAGCCGCGGATCCTGGAGATCGGCGCGGGCACCGGTGCGACGAGCGCCATCGTCCTGGACGCCATCCGGGCCGAGGGCCTGGCGGTGCGGGAGTACCGCTACACGGATCTCTCCCGGGCGTTCCTGGAACACGCCGAGCGGTCCTACGGGCCGACCAGCCCGTTCCTGGCCTACGGCATCCTGGACATCGAGAACGCGGTGGCAGAGCAGGGAATCCCCGTCGGCGAGTACGACGTGGTCATCGCCGCCAACGTGCTGCACGCGACCCGGAACATCCGGAACACGTTGCGAAACGCCAAGGCGCCCCTGAAGAGGGGCGGAATCCTGCTGCTCAACGAAGTGACGGCGAACAACTTCCTCAACGCGTTCACCTTCGGTCTGCTCGAAGGGTGGTGGCTCTACGACGACGCGGAGTCGCGCATCCCGGGCAGCCCCCTCCTGTCGGTCGAAGGCTGGCAGCGCGTCCTCGCCGAGGAGGGGTACGGGCCGGTCACCCTGCCGTTGCGGGAAGCCGCGGATCTCGGTCAGCAGATCATCGTGGCCGAGAGCGACGGGGTCGTGCGGCAGGCGAGCACGGCGGCGCGCGAGTCCGCGCCGGATCGAGCGCCGGAGCCGGTTGAGAGAGCGCCGGTGCGCGAAAACCCGGCCGCGGTCAGCCCGAGCGGTGGGTCCGCGCCCGCGGATCGGCTGCTCGACCACGTTGCGGGAACAGTGCTCGACGTGCTCGCGGAATCGCTGCGCATCGACCGCTCCCGCATCGCGCGTGACGAGCCGTTCTCGAACTACGGCCTCGATTCCATCTTCGCCGTGAACGTCGCCCGTGCCGTCGGCGAGCAGCTCGACATCGACCTGGACATCACGGTGCTCTTCGAGCACGGCACCGTAGCGGATCTCAGCGAGTTCATCGTCACCGAATTCGCCTCCGAGATCCAAGCCCCGCTCCAGCCCGAAACCCCCGGCCCCAGCGGGGGCGCTCCCCCGGAAGTGAGCGCACCTGCCGGCGCGGTGCCGATCGGGGAGGAGACCGAGCCCGAGGGGATGGCCATCGTGGGGATGTCCGCGCGGTTCCCCCGGGCCGACGACATCGAGGAGTTCTGGCGAGTCGTCGAACAGGGCGAACGCTGCATCACCGGCCCGCCGATGCGGCGTGCGGACTGGGCGCTCCAGGGCGACGGCGTGGAGGTGGCCGCGATCCGGGGCGGGTTCATGGCCGAGATCCACGAATTCGACCCGCTCTTCTTCGGCATGTCGATGACCGAGGCGCGGCAGGTGACCCCCGAGCTCCGCTTGATGTTGATGGCGGCGTGGAACGCCATCGAGGACGCGGGCTATCAGCCCGCGGAGCTGCGGGCGCGGCCCACCGGGGTCTTCGTCGCCGCCACCGCCAGCGAGTACGAGCCCGGATCGCCGGACGCCGACGGCGGGCCGAGCCTGATGAGCTCTCCGGCGCCCGCGCTGATCCCCAATCGCATTTCCTACGCGTTCGACCTGCACGGTCCGAGCGAGCAGTGCGACACGACGTGCTCGTCATCGCTCGTGGCCCTGCACCGCGCCATCCGGTCCATCCGCGACGGGGAGTGCGACCAGGCCCTCGTCGGCGGCGTGAACCTGATCATGTCGCCGGCCCGCTTCGCCGGAATGCGGGCGGCGGGGATGCTCAGCCCCAGCGGGGACGTGCGCCCGTTCCAGCAGGACGCCGACGGCACCGTGCGCAGCGAGGGTGCCGGCGCCGTCCTGATCAAGCCGCTCAGCAGGGCGATCGACGACGGCGACACCATCTACGGCGTTGTGCGCGGCACCGGCGTCGCCCACGGCGGCAAGGGCGTGTCGTTCACGGCGCCGAACGTCCGCGGCATGAAGTCCGCCATCGCACGCGCCTACGCCGACGCGGGTATCGACCCCGGCACCGTCTCCTACGTCGAAGCCCACGGCATGAGCTCGATGCTGGCGGACAGCGCGGAGATCGCGGCGCTGCGCGCGAGCCTGGGAGGCGACACCGCTGCGCCGGACGGCGAAGACTCCGCCGTCTACCTCGGCAGCGTGAAGCCGTCCATCGGGCACACCGAGGTGTTCTCGGGTCTGGCAGCGCTGGTGAAAACGGTCCAGGCCGTGCGGCGCGGCGTGGTCCCGGCGATTCCCGGCTTCGGGGATCTGCACGAGAACATCTCCCTGGCGGGATCTCGGCTCCGGGTGGCCGCAGAGACCGTCCCGTGGCCCGTCCGCACCGGCGGCGACGGCCGTGCGCTCCCGCGTCGTGCGAGCATCAACAGCTTCGGGATCGGGGGCGTGAACGCGCACGCGGTGCTCGAACAGCACCTGCCCGCCCACGGCGATGACGCGCAGGAGAGCGACCTTTCGCCGCAGATCCTCGTGCTCTCGGCCAAGACCGGGAACGCACTTCGTGAACGGGCGAAGCAGTTCGTCGACTGGTCGACGAACGCGGGCCCGGAGAATTGGGCGGACGTCGCATACACCCTGCAGGTCGGGCGCGAGGCGATGGACTGCAGGCTGGCGCTGATCGCGGCCACCGCCGACGAGGCGGCCGAGGTGCTCCGCGGATGGCTCGACGACGACCCGGAGATGCGCGCGCGGGTGGCCGTCGCCGATGGTGCGCAGCGCGACCGCGGCATCGTCGACTCGTCCGCCGACACCGACGAGTTCCTCCGCTCCCTCGTGGCGCAGCGGCGCATGGATCTCCTGGCCGACCGCTGGGTGACGGGCGCGTCCGTGGATTGGAGCCTGCTGCACCAGGGGGCGCGACGCCGGAGGGTTCCGCTGCCGGGCTACCCGTTCGAACGGCGGATGTGCTTCGACATGCAGCCCCCGGGCCGGTCGGTCCCCGCACCGTCGCCCGTCGGTGAACACGCCGGCGCGGTCGGGCCGGAGGAATTCGTCACCGGCCTCGTGGCCTCGGTGCTGGGCCTGGAAAAGCACGAGGTCGACGGCTCGAAGGCGCTGGCCGACTACGGTCTCAACTCGCTGCTCCTGGTGGCGGTGCTGAGCCGCCTCCGCGGCGCGTTCCCGGCGTTCCAGCCGGATTGGCTCCAGCCGAACGACACCCTGGACGACGTGGTCGCGCGGTTGTCGACGGTGGCCGCGGACGGCAGCCTGCCCGAGGGCCCGCAGTTCCCGGAGCTCGTGCACCTCAACGGCGTGACCGAGGGCAGGCCGGTGTTCTGGATCCACGGTGCGTTGGCCAGCGTCGAGACGTACCGCACGATCGCCGCGAAGATCGACCGCCCGTTCTACGGAATCCAGGCCCGCGGCTTCATGACGGAGCACGCGCCCGTCGAAGGCATTCCGAAGATGGCCGAGTACTACACCGAGATCATCCGCGCGGTGCAGCCCGAGGGGCCCTACGACGTCGGCGGGTTCTGCCTGGGCGGAATCGTCTCCTACGAGATCACCCGCCTGCTTCAGCAGCAGGGGCAGGCGGTGAACTCGCTGATCATGGTGGACTCGCCGGACGGCACCGGCCTGGCGAAGTCGAACGCCGGCGGGTCCGCGACGGCCCGGAGCGCGGCCATCCAGGTGGTGAACTCGCTGCTCTGGCCGGCCGGGGTGAAGGACCTCGCCGAGGTGACGCGACTGCTGATCCACCAGGACGAGGTCGACGCCACGGTGGACGAGGCGGAACTCGTGCGGCAGCTCGCCGATCTCGCCGTCGAGCGGGGCCTGTCCATGAGCCGCGAGCAGATCGCGGACTTCACCCTCCGCAACATCGGGGTGCAGCTCGCCTACGGGCTCGCCGAGTACGAGGTCCGGCCGCTGGTGGACCCGACGGCCGTGAACTGCACGTACTTCCGCAACCGCAGGGGCCTCTTCCTCGGCGATCTCGAACCGTATTTCCAAGTGACCGGCGAGACCTTCTCCCTGGACCACGTCAACTACCGGCAGGACTGGGAGCGCGAGCTCCCGGCGCTGCGAGTGGTGGACATCGACGCGGCCAACCACATGACCATCCTGCACGACGACGGGCCGCTCGCCGCGATCGAGCAGGCGTGCGTGGAGACCTACGTCGAAGACGGTGCCGCCTGATGGAATCCGCTTTATCCGCCGAGACTTCACGATGCGAGGTCAGCTGATGCGTTCCTACGTGTTCCCGGGTCAGGGAGTGCAGAAGAAGGGAATGGGCAAGGGCCTGTTCGAGCACTTCCCGGAGCTGTGCCGGCAAGCCGACGAGGTGCTCGGGTATTCGATCGAGGCGCTGTGCTTGGAGAATCCCGACCGGCAGCTGAGCGGAACCACGTACGCGCAGCCCGCGATCTACGTCGTGAACGCGCTGCACTACCTGACGGCGCGCCGGCAGGGCGCGGCGCCCGCGGATTACCTGGCAGGCCACAGCCTCGGCGAGTACAACGCGCTTTTCGCGGCAGGCGCCTTCGACTTCGAAACCGGCTTGCGGCTGGTGAAGCGTCGCGCGGAGCTGATGGGCCAGGCCGACGGCGGCGGGATGGTGGCGGTGGTCGGCGTTTCTGGGGAAACCATCGCGGAGACCCTGGAAGCGCATGGCGTCGCGGACGTCGTCATCGCCAACTACAACGCTCCCGAGCAGCACGTGCTGTCCGGGAGCAAGGAAGGGCTGGAGCGGATCAAGCCGGTCTTCGAAAAGCTGGACGGCGTCCGGGGATTCGTTCCGCTCCGGGTCAGCGGGGCCTTCCACTCGCCGTGGATGGCGACGGCCGCCGAGGAGTTCCGGGCGTTCCTGGACGCGGTCGACTTCGGTGAGCTCCGGACGCCCGTCGTCTCCAACGTGACCGGCCTGCCCTTCGGATCGGGCGCGAAAGCCATCCGGGAAACGCTGGCAGATCAGATAACCCACGCGGTCCGATGGGTGGAGTGCGTGCGGTACATGCGAAAAGCCGGCGTGTCGACCTTCGAGGAGCTGGGCGGGAGCAAGGTCCTGACGTCCCTCGTCGACCAGATCCCGGCGGAGGAGCCGGAAGACGCCGGGCCCTGGCGCGAATACCGCGACGAACGCGTACTGGCACTGCTTCGCGATTGCGCGAACGGAAACCTCGGCGTCGGCGAAGTCATTGCAACGATCCGCGCCGGCGGAACGTCTCATCGGTGAGCGACCGAGCCCGCCCGGCTCGACACCGTCGCTCAGCGCACATCTCGCAGCAATGGAGTTCTTCCAGTCATGATGTTCATCGATTACCTCGACCGAGGTTCCAGCATCAACCCCCAGGCGCCGTGCATGGTCGATCCCGACGGCACCGTGCTGATGACGCACGAGGAGTTCACCTCGGTCAGCCACCGGGTCGCGGTGGGGCTGTTGGACGAGGGCTTAGAGCAGGGCGAACGCGTGTCCATACTGAGCCCGCCCGACGCGTACGCGTTCGCCTGCGCGGTCGGCGTGATCCGCGCCGGCGGCATCTGGATGGCGGGGCACGCGGCCAGCGCGGCGGACGACCTCGTCGACTTCCTCAACCTCGCGAAGTGCACCCGGCTGATCTACCACGGTTCTCAGGCCGATCTCGCCGCGACGCTCATCGAGCGCGTCCCCACCCTGCGGACGACGGTTTCGATCGGCCCCGGCCGCGAGGGCGACCCGGAGCTGACCACCTGGATGGCACCGGAAGGCGCGACGGCGCCGCTGCTCCCGGTGGACACCAGCCAGAACATGCTGTTCATCAGAACCGGTGGCACCACCGGCAAACCGAAGATCGTGCCGATCAACAACCGGCAGGCGCACCTGATGTACGTCGCCGTGAGCGCGCACGCCGCCGAACCCGAGCCGCCCCGCTACATCTGCGCGACGCCGCTGGCCCACGCCGGCGGTTCGTTCGCCTTCCCGGCGATCGGTGCAGGGGGATCGGTCATCATCCACCGGGATGCGGTGCCCGAGGAGATCCTGACCTCGATCGAGCGCAACCGGGTGACCCGCATCTTCCTGCCGCCCTCGAACCTGTACGAGCTCCTGGCACATCCGTCGGTCCGCGACCACGACTACTCCTCGCTGCGCCACTTCTTCCTGACGGCATCGCCCGTCGCCCCCGAGCGAATGGCCGAGGCCGTGGACGTGTTCGGGCCGGTCATGACCCAGTTCTACTCGCAGTCCGAGGCGCCGCTGGCCCTCACGGTGCTCACCGCCGAGGACGCCGCACGGGCCGTGGCCCCGGACGGCGACCGCAGGCTGCTGGCCTCCTGCGGCAAGCCGACGGTCGTCGCCCGCGTCGAGATCATCGACGACGACGGCAACGTCCTGCCGCCCGAGCGGACCGGCGAGATCGCGGTCCGCTCCGACCTGGTTTTCCCCGGCTACTGGGAGAACCCGGAGGCGACCGCCGAAACCCGGCGGCCAGGCGGCTGGCACGGCACCGGCGACATCGGCCTGCGCGACGCGAACGGCTACATCTACATCGTCGACCGCAAGAAGGACCTGATCGTCACCCGCGGCGGGCTCAACGTGTTCTCCTCGGAGGTGGAGGCGGTGATCCACACCTTCCCCGAGGTCCACGACTGCGCGGTGATCGGCCTGCCGGACGAGGAGTGGGGCGAGGCCGTCACGGCGGTCGTCGAGCCGAAGCCGGGGCGGGACATCGATGCCGAGGCGATCATCCGGACCTGCGAGGAGCGGCTCGGCCCGGTGAAGGCGCCCAAGTCGATCCTGGTCCGCGGCCTGCCCCGGTCGCCCGCCGGCAAGGTGCTCAAGCGCGAGCTGCGCGACGAGTACTGGGACGCCCAGGCGCGGAAGGTGTGATGGCGGCAGTGCTCAAGACCCGCCGGCGGCGGACTTCCGCCCGGCCTGGCGGTGGAAGTCGAAGTACGTCGCCAGGAGGAATCAATGAGTGAAACAGCGGGGGGCACGCTCGGCCGCGATCAGGTGGCCGGGCCCGGTGCCGAGATCCTGCGCGGCTGGCGGCCGTTGACCGCCGCCACGGTCGGCATCGGTCTCGGGATCGCGTCGCTGCCGTTCTACACCTTCGGGTTGTTCATTCCGGAGCTCGAAGCGGAGTTCGGCTGGAGCCGCAGCCAGATCTCGTCGGTGCTGTTCATCGGCTCCATCATCAACATCATCCTGTCGCCCCTGATCGGTCTGGTCGTCGACCGCTACGGCGTGCGGATCCCGTCGGCGCTGTCCCTGGCCGCGCTCGGCGGGATCTTCATGGCGCTCTCGGCGGTCGGGCAGCCCTTCACGAGCTTCCTGCTGCTGTCGGCCCTGATGTACGTGGTGGCGGCGGCCTCTTCGCCGGTCTCGTTCACCCGCGCGGTCAACGAGCGGTTCGACCGGGCTCGCGGGATCGCGCTCGGCATCGCCTTGGCCGGTGCGGGGCTCGTCGCCTTCCTCGCACCGCAGATCCTCGGCGCGCAGATCGCGGAGGACTGGCGCGGTGTCTATCGCATCCTGGGGATCGTGGTGCTGGTGGGCGCGGTGGTCGTCGGCGTGCTGATGCCGCGCTCGCGCGGGCTCGCTCGCGCGGCAGCCCGCAAGGAGGTGTCCGCCGCCCCGCGGCTCGCGCCGCTGCTGCGCACCGCGCTTTTCGGCCGCCTCGCGGTGACTTTCCTCCTCCTCGCGCTCGCGCTCGGCGGCATGTCGGTGCACTTGGTCCCGCTGTTGCGCGACGCCGGTGTGCCGGCCGCCTCCGCGGCGGGAACGGCCAGCCTCGTCGGCGTGGCGCTGATCGTCGGGCGGCTGGTGGTGGGCCTGCTCGTCGACCGCTTCTTCGCGCCGAAGGTCGCCGCCATCGTGCTCGCCGTCGCCGCGGCCGGGTTCCTCGCCCTGCTGCTCGGCGGTCCCGACCTCGCCGTCGTGGCCGCGATCGGCCTCGGCCTGTCGCTGGGCGGCGAGGTGGACGTCATGGGGTACCTCACCGCCCGCTACTACGACCTGACCTGCTACGGCCGCCTGTTCGGCGTGCTGTACGCGATCTTCGTCGTCGGGATCGGCGCAAGCCCGTTGCTGATCTCGTGGCTGCGCAGCGCGACCGGTGGTTACGACGTCGCCCTCATCGCGTCCGTGGGGCTTCTCGCCGTCGCGAGCGTTCTGCTGCTGACCGCACCGCGGTTCCCGGAAAAGACCATGGCAGAGCGGGAGGAAGTGAGCGTGTGAGCCGGCCTTCTCGCTGATCCCGCGCAAAGCAATCGGGCCTCTGCTGGTCGACCAGCAGAGGCCCTCCTGCTATCCGCCACTGGGATCAGGACGGGAACCCGGCGTTCACGACGTCAGGTATTCGTACTGGCTCGGCAGGGAACCGACGAGCCGGGCGCTCTCCTCCCGCACCCGGGCCATTTCCGCACGCGCCGCGGTGTCGTCGAGGAAGTCGAGCGCGGGCAGCGACCGCTTGGGCAGATGACCGCCGAGGCCGAGCAGCATGACGTTGTAGGAGTACGGCTCGAAACCGTGGTAGTAGGGGTAAACCGACGTGTGGTCGGGTAGCCGGACGGACCACGCCTCCAGCCGCTCGTCCAGTCCGGGCGGCAGCGGCCGCTCCTTGGTGGCCTTCCAGTACGGCGTGTCGGCCCGCGCGGCGCACCGGTAGTGCACCACCAGGAAGTCGCGGACGCCGTCCAGGCAGCGCGCGACCGCCCGGTTGTAGCTGGCGATCAGCTCCGGTTCCCAGTTGGCGTCCGGGAAGTGCTTCACCAGCTGCTCGACGCCGTGCTGGATGAAGAAGATCCCGGTGGACTCCAGCGGCTCGACGAACCCGCTGGAAAGCCCGATCGCCACGCAGTTGCGCACCCAGGAGTTCCGGTTGCGGCCGATGCGCATCCGGATGTGGTTGGCTTCGGCGTCGGCGGCCTCCGGGCCGACGAACTCGCGCAGGGTCTTCTCGGCCTCCTCCGGCGAGCAGAACTCGTCGGCGTAGACGTAGCCGGTGCCGATGCGGTTGGACAGCGGGATCGTCCAGATCCAGCCGGAATCCTGCGCGGTGGCCGTCGTGCACGGGCGCATCCCGGTGTGCTCCATGTCGGCCGGCACGCGCAGCGCCACGGCGCGGTTGTTCGGCAGGTACTCCTGGTACGACTCGAACGGCTCCTCCAGCACCTGGTTGATCAGCAGGCCGCGGAATCCGGTGCAGTCGATGAACAGGTCACCGGTGATGTCGCCGTGTTCGCGGGTGACCAGGTGGCTGATCCAGCCCCGCTCGTCCTGGCGCACCTCCAGCACGTCGTCGCGCACTCGGCGGATTCCCCGGCGGGTGCCGAAGTCGGCGAGGAACTCGGCCAGCAGGGATGCGTCGAAGTGGTAGGCGTACGGGAACTGGGTGTCCTGATCGGACATCGTGCTCTGGCGCTTCCGGTCACCGCCGTCGTGCAGGGACCGCTCGAACAGTTCGCCGTCCGAGTACTTGGGCGCCCGCTTGGCGTCGACCAGCTCGGGGATCACCATGCAGTCCTTGTCGAACCGCTCGCCGCCGAGCTTGAGCCACCAGTCGGCCATGGTGAACCCGTGCACCTTGGCCATCCGTTCGAACGGGTGGTAGAAGACGTGGCCCGGTTCGCGCCAGTTCTCGAATCTGATGGCCAGCTTGTAGGACGCGTGGCAGGCCGGCATCCAGTCCCGTTCGGCCAACCCCAGGTAGTCGAAGAAGTGCCGAACGGTGCTGAAGGTCGCCTCTCCCACGCCGATGGTGGGCACGCGGGCGGACTCGACCAGGGTCACCGAAATCTGGTCGCCCAGCGCTTCCTTCAGGTAAGTCGCGGTCATCCAACCGGCAGTACCTCCACCGACTATGACGACGTTGCGGAGCATGTCCCACCTCTTCGCGGATCTTCACCGGTTTTCCAGCCGCAGTGCAGCACGGCCGGACGTCCGGGCGCGACTGCTCGTTCGGGCACTGGGCGTGGACCATTGGTGGGGCTCGTTGGGGCGTCCGTTTGGGCACTGGTTACCGAACGGCCCCGTTCCTAACCTTGGCTTCGTGACCGCCCAGAGCAGTCCCTCCGCCGAACCGGCGCGCGAACGACGGGCGCGGCCGCGTTCGAGGAGCCGATGAGCGGTTTCCCGGTGGAGTCGCCGTGGTGAAGTCCATCGGACGCGACGCCGTACCGCGGGGACTGCCCCGCATTTCGTCGTGGCCGAGTCGGTGTCCGGCGACACTCCGCTGCGGTGCGGCAGGCACGGTCCTCGACCGCGCCCCCGCCGGCAGTGCCGAGCCGAACGGTTTCCGAGATGTTGCCGACCGAGGAGGTTTCCGTGGTCCAGCCGGACCAGCGAAACTGCGCTGAGCACGCTGTGGGGTCCCGCTACCGCGACGTACTGCGGCTCGATCAACTCCTGAGCTGCCAACCGGAAAAGGGCACGCACGACGAATTGATGTTCGTCATCGTCCACCAGGTGCACGAGCTGTGGTTCAAGCTGATGCTGTTCGAGCTGGAGGAGGCGCGCGACCTCCTGGTGGCCGACCGGCTCGACGCGGCCGAACACCTGCTGCGCCGGCTCGTCGCGATCCAGAACGTGCTGATCTCGCAGTGGGCCGTGCTCGACACCATGCTGCCGATGGACTTCCTCGCCTTCCGGGACACCCTCCGGGGCGGCAGCGGCTTCGAGTCCGTGCAGCATCGCGAGATCGAGTTCCTGGCCGGGCGGAAGGACGCCGGCTACCTGGACCAGGTTCAGCTCACCGACGACGAGCGCGAACGCCTGGTCCGCAGGCTGGAAGAACCCAGTCTGCGGGAGGCGTTCATCGCCCTGGTCGAGAAGCGGGGGGTCGATTCGCTCGCCAAGGTCTGGCAGCAGGGCTACCAAGACCTGCCCGCCGCGCACTGGGAACTGCTGCGGGTGGCCGAGGCCCTGCTCGACGTCGATCAGGCGTACGGCCGGTGGCGAACGCACCACGCGCTGAGCGTCGAGCGCCAGATCGGGTACAAACCGGGCACCGGTGGATCAACCGGAGTGGAGTACCTGCGCTCTCGCATAACTTCCCGCCTATTCCCGGAACTCTGGGAGGTCCGGTCCCAGCTGTGACGGTCTTCCGCGCTCGTCGCGGCCGGGGCTTGCCGGGTGGGCGTGTGCTCCGTTGCAGCGCCCACCTCGACCCCTTCAGGTCAACTGGTCAACAAGCCATCGCGGATGGCGTAGGCGACCGCGAGAGTCCGATTGGGACAGTTCAGCTTGGCCAGCAGGTTGGCGACATGCCGCTTGGCTCCGTGCGCGGAGATGCCGAGCCGGCGGCCGACCTGCTTGTTGCTCATCCCCTCGGCGAGCAAGCCGAGGACCTGTCGTTCGCGCGGCGTGAGGCGGACGGTGCTCGTTCGCGGCTGGCCTCGGCGGCGAAGCTCCGTGATCAGCTTCCTGGCGAGCGAGGACGGCAGCGCCATATCACCGCGCTGCAGTCGTATCAGGGCGTCTTCGAGGTTCTGCGGATCGACCGCGGACTCCAGGAGGAATCCGTCCGCCGACAGCGTCGCGGCCTGGGCGACCACGTCATCGCTGGCGTCGCGCAGCAGCGCGACCGTCTTCACGCCGCGCTTCGCCGCGACCGAGGAGATCTGCTCGAACTCCGCCAATTCGTCGGCGGAAATGAGGGCAACGTCGAAAGGACGGTTTTCCAGGAGGGTCACGGCCTCTCGGAAATCGGCACAGCCGTGCACGAAGTTCACCAGGGAAAGACTGCGCAGCATGTACGTGAGGCCCCATCTCGAGACCTCGTTGGGAAGGGACACCAGGACGGCCAGTTCCGCGTTGCGGAATCGGGCGATGCCATCCGCGTCATGTCGACCTGCGGCGGGTTCCCATTTGTTTCCTAATGGAATTATATCCCCGTTGATGACGCAACTTCCTTTCGTGCGGGGCGGACTGCTCGTGTCGTTGGAATTGCTCCGTACTTCTTCGATGCGGACACCTTTGTCGGCGTGGCGTCGTGCTATCGCTGGCCGTGTTCGTGCTGCATCCCCAGTTTTCCCGGTTCGTACGTCCCAACCGCGCCGTACCGGCTCTGCCGGTCCCAGCGGCCTTATCGGGGCGGGCGCCGCCGTTCGTTACTCATCGCACCGTGCCCTGCCCCTCCGTCTGCTCCCGTTGGGAAACCGGACGCCGGGTGCCGCCGGCGTCGGGTGACAAGTCGAAAATATCGAGTGCATCACGAGTATGTCACTGTGATCCCGGAAGATACGCTCAATGCAGTAGCAGAGCACTAGGTGGAAATCGTCAAATGGTGCAGTCGGGGCCGCCGGAAGACGCAGCGTCGTGGGGCGGTGTCCGATATCGGGCGTAACCCCACCCGCCAAGTGGTCGGTTTCGCATGCCGACCACATGCCTGGCCGGTGTGCCCGGATTCGGAAGTAAGCGAAGTGCGGGACAACGCGCTGGTCAGCGCGTTGGATGGAGCCTGGGGTTGGCTGGCCCCGTTCCGGGCGTGGAGTGCGTTCGCCGATCGTGGTGGCGGTCACGCCGACCGCCTTCGATCGGATACGGGATTGCGGCGCCTGGCGCGTCAGTTTCCCTGCGGGGCGTACTTGCCGCCGGCCATGACCTGATCGACGATGCCGTAGGGGGCCGCATCGATGGTCGAGAGGCGAAGGTGGTTGCGAAGGTCGCGAGCGATGGTGTCCGAATCCTGCCCGGTCTTCGCGGCGAGGAGCCGCACCATTTCATCGGACCATTTCTGGTGGTCCGCCGTCGTCGGCGTCACGGGCTCCCCGTCGAGACCCTCGTCGTGGTCGGGTTGCCGCAGGACCACGTACGATCCCGGAAGGATGTACCTCTTGCCGATCGCTCCGGAGCACAGCACGAGAGTCGCCGCTGATCCCACTGTGCCGATCGCCCAGGTCGAAACCTCCGGCTTGATGCAGTTGATCGCATCGCAAATCGCGAATCCGGCCGGTAAAGACCCGGCGGCGCTGTCGATGTAGAGCTTGATTTCCGAATCCGGATCCGTGGCGTTCAGCAGCAGCAATTGCGATATCGCGGCGGTCGAGGAATTTCTGCTCAGCTCGCCGCTGATGATGATCGTCCGATCATCGAACATATCGTTCATCAACTTGTTCATCGCCCAACTGTGTATGGGCATCTCGCGCTGCTCGCTTCCCTCGTCGCGGTTTCGCGTGCGAAGATCACTGTAGTCCTGATCGCCGGAACACGTGCTTTCGGCACGACCGGTTCGCTGAGAGCGTACGTCCGCGGCAAGGGAAATCCTGGAAGCATTCGGCCGAACGCATTGCGCGGCACGACGCCGATGTGGTGCGGCAATGCCCGGTCTGACGTTCGCCGGCCGGTCTGCGCCAGTGTTCCCCGCCGGGAGTTCAGGCGGGGACGGGGTGCCGGTCGGAGCCGTCGAAGGGCGGGTAGTTCTCGCCGGCCACTCTTTCCGCCGCGTCGATGTAGTCGATGAGCGCGTCCCGGGATCGGGCGAGCTTCTCCAGCTGGTCGTTCAGCCGTTGCAGCCGCGTTCGCATCGCGGCCAGCAGCTCGGGGCAGCCGACCAGTTCCGGGGCCTCGCCGATCGCGCAGGGCAGCAGGTATGCGATGTCCTCTGAGGACAGACCGGCGCCGAGCAGGTGCCGGATCTGCTTCACCCGCAGCACGGCGTCCTCGTCGTACTCGCGGTAGCCGTTCGCGCTGCGGTCCGCCTCCAGCAGGCCCTGGGCCTCGTAGTAGCGCAGCTGGTGGGTGTTGACGCCCGTCCGGCGACTCAGTTCCCCGATCCGCATCGACAACCTCGCTTGACATTCACACCGGTATCAACGTTGACGATGCTGCCATGAACGACGAAAACCACGCACCGGTCGCAATCATCGGGCTCGGGCTCATGGGCCAGGCCCTCGCCGGGGCGTTCCTGAAGGCCGGGCACCCCACGACCGTGTGGAACCGCACGACTGCCAAGGCCAACCGGTTGGTGGCGGCAGGGGCACGGCTGGCGCCGACGGTCGGCGACGCGCTCAGGGCTGGCTCCGTGACGATCATCTGCCTCACCGACTACCAGGCCGTGCGCGAACTGCTCGCCGCCGCCGATGCCGAGCTGGACGGCACGACGTTGATCAACCTGACCTCGGGCGACTCGACCCAGGCCAGGGAAACCGCCCGGTGGGCCGAGCAGCGCGGCGCGCGCTACCTGGACGGCGCCATCATGGCCATCCCGTCGGTGATCGGAACCGACGAGGCGGTGATCCTGCACAGCGGGCCGCAGTCGGACTTCGCGGCGCACGAGTCGACGCTCGGCGCGCTCGGCACCGTCACCTACCTCGGCGCCGACCACGGGCTGGCGTCCCTGTACGACGTGGCCGGGCTGGCGATGATGTGGAGCGTCCTGAACGCCTGGCTCCAGGGCACCGCCCTGCTCCGGACGGCCGGTGTCGACGCCGCGACGTATGCGCCGTTCGCGCAGCAGATCGCGGCGGGCGTGGCCGGATGGCTTCCCGGGTACGCCGAGCAGATCGACAGCGGCTCCTACCCGGCGGAGGTGTCGGCCCTGGAGACCGATGCGCGGGCGATGGCGCACCTGATCGAGGAGAGCGAGGCGGTGGGCGTCAACGCCGAACTGCCGAGGTTGATCAAGGCGATGGCCGACCGCTCGATCGCCGCCGGGCACGGTGGCGAGCAGTACCCCGTGCTGATCGAAGAGTTCGCCAGGCCCCGCAACGACTGATCGATCCGGCCTCGCGGTCGGTAGCCCGCCGCTCGGGCTACCGACCGCTCAGAACGCCGTCCCGACGATCCCGGATTCCTGGACGCGCAATGTCGAACGGGGACGGCGAATCCGAGGTCAGCAGGCGTTCGACGCTGAAGCCGGGACCGGTCTCGCGCCTCTTCGAAGTTCGTGCTTGACACCACTTCAAGTGGAGTACTACGTTTTGAGTACGACAGACGAAGTACTAATATCGAGGTGGTCAACCGATGCGAAAGCCCGTCGCTGCTCAGTTCTCGTTCCCGTCGGCCAAGGGCGGCAAGCGGGTTCAGCCGCACCCGCGCATGCCCCGGTCGGTGCCGGCTCGGCGCCCGCTGCCCAAGCCCGGCATCCGTCGCTGATCGACCACTTCGAAGAGGAGAAACCCCTTGCGAAAGCTCACCTACTTCGTCGGCTGCAGCGTCGACGGCTACATCGCCGGCGCCGATGGCTCGCTCGACGCGTTCTTCCCGCTGCCCGACGGGCTCGTCGAGCACCTCGTCGCGGAGTACCCGCAGACGCTGCCGACGCACCTGCACGGCATGTTGGGGGTCACCGACCTGGGCAACCGCTTCGACGCGGTGGTGATGGGGCGCGGCACGTACGAGCCGGGCGTGCGGGAGGGCGTCACCAGCCCGTACTCCCACCTGGACCAGTACGTGGTGTCGGGCAGCCTCACCAGCCCGGACCCCGCGGTCACCGTCCTCTCCGGCGACCCCGTCGAGGCGGTGCGGGCGCTCAAGCGCGAGCCGGGCGGCGGGATCTGGCTGGCCGGCGGCGGTAGCCTCGCCGCCTCGCTGCTGCCGGAGATCGACGAACTGGTTCTGAAGATCTACCCGTTCGTCCTCGGCAAGGGCATCGGCGTGTTCGACGGCGACATCGCGCCCACGCACCTCGCCCTCGCCGACGCGCACGTCCTCGGCAGCGGCGCGGCGATCCACACCTACGCCAGGAAGTGAGGCCGCCTCGTGAAGTTCACTCGCCCACGTAGCGGAGGCCGGTCCGGCGCAGCACGACCCACTGTTCGCCGGGCCGGTCCACGACGACCGGGTACCAGCGCGGCTGCAGCGCCGTGTGCAACTCCTCGCCCCGGCTGATCAGCGAGCTCACCGCGGGTTCGCCCACGACGATCAGGGCCGACCAGTCGACGTGCGCCATGAGGTAGTCCTCGGTGACGCCGAACTGGGCTTCCAGGAGCGTGACCACGTCGTGGCCGGTGTCCGGGCCCGACCTGACATCGCTGATGTCGGGCACCTCGTCGTCTTCGTCGTCTTCCCCGGTTTCGTCGTCGGTGATGTCCTCGTCTTCTTCGGCCTCGTGTTCGTCGTCCTCGTCGCGCTGCTCGTCCCACACGTACTTGTCGAGCTTGTAGATGCGCGTGCACAGGTCGAACGCCTGGTCATCGGAGAGGATCAGCGTCACCGTGCGGCCGTTGAGCAGGGTGAACGTCAGCTCCGCTTCCGGGGTGCCGTTGGTGCCGGGTTCGGCGTCGACGTTCCCGGCGACTTCCCCGAAAAGCTCGGAATCGGCGGGGCTCTCGTTGCCCGCGCCCAGCGAGGGGAGGTTCGCGGCCATCTCCACCACGCAGCGCGCGGCGGTCCAGAACGCCTCCTTGTCCCGGAATTCCTTGCGGCTGCTGGTCAGCGTCCGGCCGAATCCCAGCGTCTCGACGCGCGCATCCACCGTGCCGGTGCCGGTCGCGTTCTCCCAGATCGCGGTGACCGTGACGTTGTTGGCCAGTCGTTTCCGGTAGTTCTCGATGTGGCCGTGCCGGGCGAGCTCCCAGCCGCGCACCTTCTGGGGCCAATCGTCTTTCACAGCGGGATTCCTTCCGGGCGAACGACATGTCGTTTCCCTCCGACGTGCCGTCGACCACGATCGTTCCCGCAGCGCGCCGCCGGCTGGCGAACCGCGGTCCGCCACCGTCCACAGCGCAGGCGACGATGACGCTGGAGGACCACCGGCGGGCCTTCACCACGTTCTCGGCGTCGTTGATGGCGGACTTCGAGCGCTACCTGGCGCAGGAAGGTGCCGATCCCGTGACCGACGGAGTGGTCTACCGGCAGGCCGCGATGTGGCTGACGGAGGAAGAATTCGCCGCGCTGATCGACGAAGTCCAGGCAGCGATCATCGCGCGAACGGGCAACGAGCCGAGCGATGACCGCGCCCGCCACGTGATCAGCCTCGTCGTCATGCCGAACAACCCGCCGGGCCAACCCACCTCGGCAGCCGAAGCGGACGGATGATCGACGGTCGAGGAACATCCACTTCGGACAGACAGGTGCCGAAGCTTGCGCGCTACGCCTTGGCGTTCTTGCGGAGCTTCGCGGACCGCTCGGGTGGCGATCGGGCCGAGCCCTTCCAGGGCGTCCACCAGCTCGGCGAGCCTGCCGAGAGCTTCGAGCGCCTGCTCGCCGCCTTCGAGGTCGACCGACTCGAACATCGTGAGGCCGAGGAAGCTCTCCGACACGGTGTGCGCCAGCGCGCTCGGGTAGGCCACCTCGGCCAGCGGCGACCCCGCCAGCACTCGCTCCAGCGCTGTGCGCACCTCGACGATCCACTTGTCCAGCGCCGCGCGGGTGGCCTCCGCGAGTCGGCCACCAGCCTGCGCCCCGGCGACGGTCTGGGTCAGCAGGAGCGGTCGCTCAAGAAAGACGGATGCCACTGCTCGGGATCGGCTCGTGGCTTTCTGGAGTCGACGAAAGGCGTTGCTCGTCAAGCCGGATGCGTCGGGCCTGTAGTTCCGACGAGCCGCCTATCTGCTGTCGGTCACGCAGACCGAAAGCGGCGCCGGCATGACGACGGCCTGATTCCTCGTGATGATTGCCTGCCGCACGTTTTGGGGAAGGATCGCTGCTGGCTATGATCGCAGTACGTCTTTCGTGGAGCCCGTATCGCCTGTTGGCTTGCGATGGTATCGATAAAGCGTGTTTCTGGGAATTCCGGAATGTGTCACATCGGCGGCGGTTCTGTTTCTGTTCGTTCTTTCGTCGATACTCGTCCCAGTAGTGTGATGCCTCCGTATAAGGCCGATTTCGGCTCTGGCTCCCGATGGTTGCGCTCGTGGGTTTCTTATGTTCCATTAGTGGCGATACTGTCACCCGACTGGATCTCGAAAAATGAACGCGTGGGGCGGATAATAAGGTTGCGGAAATACTGTAGAGGGGGTCTGGTGTCAGAGTCAGAGGCAACCCGGGAGGTATATGACAGTGTCGATTCGGAGGAAGCAGAATCTGTCGATGATGCGCGGTTTATGATAAGTCACCTTGCTTCGTTGACTAACAATGCGGATACCAAAGCGGGCCTAGTGGCAACCGCGACCACGGTTTTGCTAGGAATTGCCTTTTCTCAACGTCGAGATGTAGCTCGTCTAGTGCAGCGGGCTGAAGATCTAGAGTGGATGCCGCTTGGCTCTTTTGTGCTCGTGCTACTTGGTGGTGCCGTCGCTGTCGGCGCCGTCGCGCGAGCTCTGTGGCCACGGCTATTGGTTTCAGGATACAGTCGTTATTCGTGGCCAGCGGTGGCGAAGGCCTCCTCTGAGGTACTCGTAGAGACTAGTTTTGGAGGTAAGCGTAATGAGGCATGGCGGACGGCTCATGATATGTCCCGAATACTTGCCGTTAAGTATAAATATCTTCGTGTGGCCATATCTTCGTGGCTCGTTTCGGCGATCTTCCTGTTGTGTTGGTTCGTGCTTGTGGGATAGAACTCTATGGCTGGTGACGTGCTGATGGTTAATCTCTGCTTCAGATGAAGAAGGCGGTCACCAATACGGTTCCTACACTCAGCCAGAGAAGTGATGAGATGTGAACATTTCGAACGCGGCGAGCTAGTCGCCTGGCTAGGCGGATTTTCCGCTGCACAGTCAGAAGTAGATCTTCTGTCGAATCGCAGTAGCTGTGTGTGATGTACCGTGCGGGGCGTCTGTAGTGACTAAATGGGAGTGCGGCGAGAAGTAAGAGATACCATGTAGCGTGGAGCAAGATGTACGACAAATTCGGCGCGGTCTTGAGAAAGGATGGGAGAAGATATCTGGATGCCAGCCACGCTGTGCCAAGGATGAACATAAAACGAATCGGAAGGCGTGCAAGCCCGATCACGAAGGACGGGTGCCCATCGAGCAAGTTCGCGACAAGTCCATCTGTGAGGCTGAACATCTAGATGTCATTCGTCGTGTGCGGTACCTTGGTTTGCCCGTTGTGAGTGGTACTCGGGCTTTCTCGTGGGTTGTCTTCGGCGTCAGCAGGGGAGTCGTAACCCTCGCTCTTCTTGCGGTTCGCCAGCGGCAGCACTTCGGCACCCTCCTGGACTTCTGACTTCTTTTTCTCTCTCCTGCGAGGCTCGGTCGAAATAGGTTCCATTGTGATGCGAGGCCTGACTGAGCGAAAGCGTTCCAAGATGTTCTGCAACGCATCCTTGACTTCGTGCTCCGCTTCGATGTCTTGGATCGCCCCAGACCCTATGAGTTCTCCGACGACGCTGATTGTCGTTGCCAAATTCTTGTCCTCTTGCTGGGACATATAGTCGAGTATCTCCAGGACGGACTTTGGGTTCTGGGCCAAGTGATATGCGAGCATCCCGCCTGTGCCGCGCTGCACGTACTGCTCGACGTGTCCCGATCGGATGTTCACGATCTCAGCTGATTGCTCTTCTCGGCGCTTCATCAGCTCGTGAGCGCGTAGCATGTTGTCCTGGTCCATCTCCAGTGTTGCACCGAGAACCTCAATGCCCTGTGAGACAGCTGGAGTTTGGGAGCTCAACTCCTCGTTGAGGACGTCCTCGACTTTGCCCAAATTCTCGAGATCGAAACTTCTCGATATCCGTCGCAGAGATACCGCGACGCTTGCGGTGAAGGCTGCCGCCCCGTCCGAGACACTGGACCGAACTACTTCCTTTGGATCGACAACTCTCCACCGAACCTCCATGTTCGCGCGGAATCTCAGAATGTCGTTCTTGCACGGCAGTGTCAGAGGGATAACCTGCCTGTGCTGTTTCATGTCGATCTCGAAGTACCTCCTGATATGCCCGAATGCCCATGTGGTAGCGGGAAGTCGATCAGGCACGTATTTCAGTTCACCCCGGGACGTGAGTAATACCAGAGATGTATCGTGTTTTACTGTCGGCCGCCGTCCGAGTACTCGCCATGGTCCGATGGTTCGAGTGTTGGTAATCGGAGATTGGGCATTGCGGCGGCGAGTGCCGGCGAGATCTTCGTACTGTTTGATCTGTTCGACAAGCTCGTGCATTATGAACTCCTTACTGTGCTCGGGAGGTTGAACTCAGGCGGGAGAGCACGGCCGCCGAGGTGGCTGGTGCGTAGACTTTCCGTTCGCCGCTATCCCAGCCTTGTGCGATTCGAGTAACGATGTCGAGGATTCGTCGATCACCATTAGTGATTTCTCGGGTGAGTTCTGCGAAAGCGTCACGATACTGCGGACTGAGGTCGCACATTTCGGCCCACTCGCTGAAGTAGTTCCTCGCGATCTTGTACAAGTCCTGGTCGGTGAGAGCCATTCGCCAGAGCAGAGCCATGTCGTCCAGGTGATTTCTCAGCGCGTTTCTCTCCATCCAGAGTGCGAGAAGCCTCGGGTGGCTGACCTTGGTGTCTGAAACGGCGAGGTCATTCGCGAGCATTAAGAAGGCAGTCACGCTGCCTCGCGTGAGGTTCTTGTTGTGAGAAGTAGCCCACGAGTTGACCAGTGAAAGCACGCTCGGCAACAGAACATCTGGCTGGTGGTACGCTAGATCGGCGAGTGAACGCCCGATCCGGTAACGTAATCGCGTCGAGGAATTGTGCATCAGATCGTCGAGCACAGCTATTGCCTGCTCGGGGGCTCGTGTGCCCAGGGGAACGCCAAATGCAGCTGCAGCTCCGAGTTTTCTCGTCTCGTCAGCGCGCGCCCACGACTGCGCCAATCGGACGACGGCGGAGCGTAGATTCCGGTTGTCGGCAGCGAAGGAGAGTGCGATTGCGGCGGACTCGGTGCTTTCCAGCGAAAGTCGTCCTACCCATTTCTCCACAGTGTTGTATGCGACGTCCACGAAATCGAGGTTCATCAACTGACCGACTGTCGCTGCGGCGGAGTGTCGCACAACGGTCTCGTGGTGGTCTTCCCCCAACCAGCAGAGCCACTTAAGGAGCGGTTCTCGGTACGTGCCGGCAACTGTCCACACTCGCTCAACTATCCATGCACGAGACTCTGGTTGTTGGAGTTGAATAGTTTCGATCGGTACGGCGCCGAGTTGTATTCTTTCGATAGTGGACGAGCGATTTATGTACCCTTTTGTGTTTGCTAGGGCAAGCTGCTGCTTACGGCGATCGTCCATTTCGAAGAAATCGAAAAGCCTACTTGCGGAGTCGATCGCATCTCGCCAACGCTGATTGTTGTGGACAGCGGCGGTGAGCAGCCATGGCCATTGCCAGCACGACGAATATGCGATCTTATCAGCTACAGCAGCGCGGCGTCGCTGCCGTTCTTGTCTCGACAGCTGGCTTAGGTCCGGCGAAACAGCGAGTTCCTCGACGAAACGCACTGTCATAGTTGCTGACGCTTCCGCGTTCTCCGCCAGCCAGGCTTGCGCTGCAGCACTGTCGATCAATTCGGCTGCGCGGGCGTCAGTCGTGATTCGGCGCAGGTGGCAAACCAGGATATCCCGGCGAGGTGTTGCTTTACCGAGTTTGACGACATGATTGTGCAAGCTAGTTCGGAGGTCATCGGCGATCACGTCGCTAGTGATCACCATCCGTCCTTGTCCTTCGCGCAAGGTTTGGAGCAGGTGGCGTAACTGTGCTTCGGACAGTCTTCGTAGGACTTTCGCAGGACAATCTGGTACGAGCAAGCCAGCCCCGGGGCGGAACAGGCGCTTGCCCAGTTTCGACAGGTCTGACAATGGATCGATGATGACTACATGCTCAGCTCCGGCGCATCGCAGCAAGTCGGTTGCTGTCGCCGCACGGCCCCAACCTGCTGGCCCGCTCAGAACAGTGAGGACGGATCCACTGACGCGCTTCCGAAGAGAGGCTTGCTCTGGGGCTGGAACGTGGTCGTCGTACTCGGCGAGCTCGTCATCTGTCAAGGTGTGCAGGACAGGTTCGGTGTCGACGTTGTAATCGATGTTCCTGATCTGGACGAACTTGTGTCCTTGAACCAAATCGCCGTAGAACTCGTAGTCCGCGGCCGACCAGCCGCCCTCTGTGAGGCTGGCGCGGATGTCTTCGATGTTCCTTTCGGTTTCGCCGGCGCGAGGGCGCTCCTTGTACTCCAGCTGCTTGGCGATGCTGATTTCGTCCACAGAGGATTTCTTTTCGAAAGCTGAATCATTTGTCCTGTCGGACTCAGCTCGATCTCGCTCAAGGCCTCCGTCGTCCCTGGTTGGCTTAACTTCGTGCTGCTCGCTGCGTCCAGGTTCTCTCGCCTCCTGACGTTCAGCGGTCATCGTTGCCCCCAGTGGTGCACGGTCTTGTCACCGCTGACCAGGTCGCCACGAACGCTCACTCCCGCGTGGAAGTGAGTGCCTGCTCTCGAGGTCGTGGGATCGTGCGCCGCCGGCGCCCTCGACTGGGGCTGCTGGTGAATAGGCGAGTTCTGAGTTGCTCCGGCTTCGCCAACGAGACGGAGCCATCCTGACATCGGCGTATGGGTCCGCTCGACTGGGACTTCTGCATAGTCCGCAGGGTTGATCGCGCCGTAGCCGTGCTTAATGACTGATTGGAATGCTGGAGAGACGATCACCCCGAGCACGCAGGCTGGCCGGTCCCTCAACGCTGAGCGTATTGCATCACAGTTGAGCATCCGGAACGCATCGTTCAAGTCGCTGCCGACCCACCCCTTATTGTCCCGGTGAACGTCCACGCTGTGCAAAGCAGCACGCAATCGAAGCTGGCTACGGAAGCTGGCCAAGTCGTTGTGCTGACGGAGTTCCGTGTGCAAGCGATCGAGCAGTGGGTCGATAAGCCGCGTCTTGTCTGATTCGGGTGGTATGAGGACGAAAACGCCATCGCCGCGGTCCTCGTGATCGAGATCGTCAAGTGACATCCCGATGCTCTCCGTCAGCGTGCTGCTGAGCACGTCGTAAACGCCCGCACGCATGTTTTGCTGAAACCGGTTGTCCTGCTTGCTGAAGTCGACTACGTCAACGGCGAGCGCCAACCTGGTCTGTAGATGTCCCATGCAGTCACTCCGATCGCCGAAAGGTGGAGACGTCGACGACGTGTCTACACGGCGTGATGGCGCCGGTCTGCGACATTTCGCACACAACTTCAAGATTGCTGCCGAGCGTGGTGGGTTAGCTGGTCCATCCGAAGTACGGTGACCGTGTGCCTGCCGGTTTTGACGACGTTTTGGGCGCGTAGAGTGGCCAGTGCACGTCCAACCGACTCTCGAGTTGCTCCGATAGCGTTACCAAGCTCCTGCTGCGTGAAGAGGCGACGGATCTCGATGGATCCGTTCCCCTTCCGGTGCCCATAAAGGTCTGCTAGCTCCAGTAGTAGCCGTGCGAGCCTTGCGGCGACCGGTGCGGTGTCGGCATCGATCCTCCGACGATCTGATTCGTTGACCCGCATAGCGACGTGTTGAAGCACGTGGAATGCCAGTCCGGGCTCTGATTTCATCAGTGCTCGAAAGCGTCCAGCGGGGAGCGCAGTGACCTCCACGGCAGTGGATGCCCTCACTGTGGCTGACCGCGGACTGCAGTTGAGGGCGGCGAGTTCTCCGACGAGTTCCCCTTGTCCCCGTAGGGCCAAGAGTGTTCGTTTTCCGGATTCGTCAACATGGTCGACCACAGCGAGCCCGCGCTCAATGAGCATCACCGAGTCTTCGTCCCCGTGCTGTTGAATGAGCGTTTCACCACTGGCGAAATGGACTTTTCGCCCTAGCGTGCGCAAGTGCTCGATCAAGCTGATGGGTAGCGCGTAGGGGCGGTCATGTCCGGTTCGCTTGTAGGTGGTCATCTCTCGAGCTTGCGATGCCGTTCGAGGTACTCGGTATGGATCCAGACACGCATGCCCTTGACGGACCAACGCCACTACCTGAACGGATGTGGTCGGTAGTGCGGTTCGTAACAGCTCGCTGTTGGATGCTGGCGCGTTGGTCTCGATCAGCCGATGCGGTAAAGGGAGGGGCTCAACCGCTCAGGTTGTTCCATGGCCCGTCCGTCTGCCGGATCAGGTGGGTGGTGCGAAGTCGGCGCGGTTTCAAGAAAGGCGGATGTCACTGTTCGTGATCGGGTCGTGGCGTTCGGGAGTCGGCGAAAGGTGTTGTGGGACTTGGGGATTTTGGTGGCGGCGAAGTATTGGAAACTTACTTCGGATGACGTATAAAGTTACGCATGTCCGAGGTCAACGAGCGTTCGGCGCCCACCGGGAACGAGGCCCTGCGCCGCATCCGCACCGATGCGGTGCTGGCCGCGCTTCGCGAGCACGGCCCGGTTTCCCGCACCGAGCTCGCCGGGCTGACCGGGTACCGGCCCTCTTCGCTGACCGAGATCGTGCGCGAGCTGATGGCCTCCGGGCACGTCGTCGAGGCCGGTGCCGGCGACTCCTCCGGCGGCCGTCGGCCGCGGATGCTGGAGTTCAACCCGGCCGCCGAATCGCTGATCGCCGTTTCCCTGGAGGGGGAGCAGGCGCGCGTTTCCGTGGTCGACCTGGCCGGCGAGCTGCTCGGCGCGCACAGCCGCGCCGTTGATCCGCACGAGCCGCTGGACGGATTGGTCGCCATCATCGACCAGGCGCTGAAGGAACATCCGCGGCCTCGCCCCGGGCGCGTGGTGTTCTCGCTCCCCGGCGTCGCCACCGCGGAGGGCGCCGTGACGCTCTCGCCCGTGCTGGAGGCGCTCGGCGGGCGGTCGCTCACCGACGCGCTGACCGAGCGGGTCGGGCTGCCCGTGCAGGTTTCCAACGACGTCAACCTCATCGCGCTGGGGGAGCGCGAGCGGGGTGCCGCCGCCGACGTCGACGACCTGGTGCTGATCTACGTCGGTTACGGCATCGGCGCCGCCGTGGTCTCCGGCGGCACGCTCTGCCGGGGCGCCGCCGGGTTCGCCGGTGAGATCGGCTTCCTGCCCGCCGGGCTGCCGCCCACGCCGCACACCGGCGGGCGCGGCGAGTTCGAGCGGCGCTGGAGCGTGCCGGGAATCCGGCAGGCGCTGTCCGAAATAGACGGTGGCGCCACCGGTGCGCCGGTCGCCGAGCTGGCCGACCGGGCCGGTGAGCCCGCCGTCGCCGCGCTGCGCAGGCAGGTCATCGAGGCCTGGGCCTACGCCGCCATCGTCTGCGCGTGCGTGGTCAACCCGGCGCGCGTGGTCTTCGCCGGTGCCGCGACCGAACTCGGTCCGGCCGGGCTCGCCGAACTCGCCGAGCTGGTCGGCTCGGCGGCGCCGTCCGCGCCCGAGGTCGTGTTCGCCGAACTGGGCGCGCAGGCGCTGCACATCGGCGCCGTTTCCCCGTCCCTGATGTCCCCCGCTGCGAACACCACGCAGCCCTCGCGCGAAGGGTAGCCATGCGCAGAATCCTCTCCATCGTCGCCGGCGTGCTGATGCTCGCCGGTGTGACCGCAGGCTGCGGCCTGACCCCCGCCGGCGGCGACTCCGGCCTCACCATCTACACCGCCCGCGACAAGGCGCTCGCCGAGAGCGTGGTCAAGGACTTCGAGGCCGCCTACCCCGAATACCAGGGCAAGGTCCGGATCCTGACGCTCGGCGCGCAGGAGGCGTCCGAGCGGGTGTCCGCCGAGAAGGGCCGCCCGCAGGCCGACATCTGGTGGGGCGGCTCGCAGCAGCAGTTCACCCAGGCCGCGAACGCCGACCTGCTCGCCCCCGTGCCGGACCAGGTGCGCGACCGGGTTCCGGAGCGCTACCGCGATGCGCAGGGCCGCTGGGTCGGCGAGATGGTGCTCGCCGAGGTCGTCTTCTACAACGACCAGATGCTCACCCCCGAGCAGGCCCCGAAGGACTGGGACGACCTGATCAAGCCGGAGTACCGGGACAAGATCGTCGTCCGCGACGTGGCCGCGTCCGGCACGATGCGCAGCATCTACTCGGCGATGATCACCCGCAACGGCGGCGCGAACCCCGAGCCGGGCTACGAGTGGCTGCGCAAGCTCGACGCCAACACGAAGGTCTACGCGGCCAACCCGACCGACCTGTACCTGCGCATCCAGCGGCAGGAAGCGCCGATCAGCGTGTGGAACCTGCAGGACGTCATGCTGCAGCAGAAGAAGACCGGCGCGCCGTTCAAGCCGGTGGCGACCACCTCCGGCGTCCCGCAGCTGATCGACGGCATCGCCAAGGTCAAGGGCGGCCCGAACGGCGCCGCCGCGGACAAGTTCCTCGACTTCCTGCTCGGCGTCGAGAAGCAGAAGCAGCTGGCCGAGGAGTACTTCCAGATCCCGACCGTCGAGCAGGCCGGGCAGCCGAGCTGGCTGGCGCCGCTGAACCTGCACGAGATGCCGGTCGACTGGAGCCTGGCCGCCGAGAAGGAGACCGAGTGGATCTCCTACTGGAGCGAGCACATCAAGAACAAGAACTGACGAATACCTTTTTCCAGGCTCGTTTTGCGTAGCGGTGCGGGTAGCGGAACCTCAGAGGCCTTCTCGGCTGTGGGATCCCCGACTTGTGTATGTCCAATACGCGGCGTCGGGGCTGTCCTCGCGAGAAGGCCTCTGAGAACCCGCGGCGGTGCGAGTTGCGTAGGTGGGCTAAGCGGCTGGCGCCGCTTCAAAGAACAAAGCCCGCTGTGCCACTTCCCGAACAGCCTCCATGGCAATCCAAAGCGCTCACGGGCCGCCTCGGCCATCGCTTGCACGGAAAGCCCTTCCTCGCCCAGCACGGAGAGTTCAGCATGATCCCCGTTCGCCTCGACCGCGTCAGCAAGAGCTACGGCTCTGCCTCGCCGGTCGTGCACGACATCGACGTGACGATCGAATCCGGCGAGTTCTTCACGCTCCTCGGCCCTTCCGGGTGCGGCAAGTCGACCACGCTGCGCATGATCGCCGGGTTCGTCACGCCCACCAGCGGCCGAATCCTGTTCGGCGACCGCGACATCACCGCCACGCCGCCGAACAAGCGGGGCACCGGCATGGTGTTCCAGAACTACGCCCTGTTCCCGCACTACGACGTCGCGCAGAACGTCGCCTACGGGCTGGTAACGCGCAAGGTGGCCAAGGGCGAGCGCAACGAGCGGGTGGCCGCCGCGCTCGCCTCCGTGGGGCTCGACGGCTACGCCGACCGGCGGATCGACCAGCTCTCCGGCGGCCAGCAGCAGCGCGTCGCGCTGGCCCGGGCGCTGGTCATCTCGCCCTCGGTGCTGCTCCTCGACGAGCCGCTGTCCAATTTGGACGCCAAGCTGCGCGAGGAGACCCGCGTCGAGATCCGCCGCGCGCAGCGGGAAGCCGGGATCACCAGCGTCTACGTCACGCACGACCAGGCCGAGGCGATGGCGATGAGCGACCGGATCGCCGTGCTCGAATCCGGCAAGCTGCACCAGGTCGGCACCCCGCGCGAGGTCTACCACCAGCCCGCCACCGCCTTCGTGGCCAAGTTCATCGGCGGCAGCAACGTCCTCGACGCCGAGGTCGTCGAGAGCTCCGGCGAGCAGGCCGTGGTGGAGCTGGCGGGCTCCGGGGCGAAGTTCGCCGCCGGTCGTTCGGCGGAGTTCGCGGCCGGCGTGGGCGACCGCGTCGCGGTGTCGGTCCGGCCGGAGCACCTGGCGATCACCGAGGCCGGCGAGGGCAGCTTCGACGCCGTCGTGCGCGCGGTGGAGTTCACCGGCGCCACCTGCGAGTACGAGGTCACCGCGGGCGAGCTGGAGCTGTCGGTCGCGGTGCCGGACCGGCCCGGCCTGCCGAAGCCCGGCGACGTCGTCGGGCTTCGCCCCGAGGCCCAGCACGCCTGGCTGGTGCGGCCATGAGCGCCCCGGCGGCGCGGCGCCGCAGGTTGCCGGCCTCCGACGGCGACCGCTTCGTCTACGTGCTGGCCATCCCGGTCGTGCTGGTCCTGCTGTTCCTCGTCGTCATCCCGATGGCGACGACCGCGCTCACCTCGGCGGGCGGGAACGGCCTCGCGGACAACTACGGCAGCCTGTTCGGCGGGTCTTCGGGCCAGGCGCTGCTGCTGTCGCTGGTGAGTTCGCTCGTCTCCGTCTTCTTCTGCGGCGTGCTCGGCACGCTGCTGGCCGTGCTGCTGCACCGCTTCGACTTCCCCGGCCGCCGGGCGCTTTCGGTGTTCGCAGTGCTGCCGATGGCCTTGCCGCCGCTGATCGGCGCCGTGTCGTTCGTGCTCCTCTACAGCGAGACCGGGATCGTGCCCCGGACGCTGTACGCACTGCTCGGCATCTCGCCCGCGAGCACGTCGGTGAGCGGGCTGGCGGGCGTCGTCCTGGTCCACGCGTTCACCATGTACCCGTACTTCTACCTGTCGGTTTCGGCCGCGCTGGCGGGGCTGGACGGCTCGCTGGAGGAGGCCGCCACCAACCTCGGGGCCGGTCGCGCGAGGGTGTGGCGGACGGTGCTGCTGCCGATGCTCACCCCGGCGCTGGTCTCCGGCGCGCTGCTGACGTTCATGATGTCGATGGCGTCGTTCACCGCGCCGCAGCTCTACAACGTGCAGACGCTGACCATGGAGATCGTGTCTGCGCGCACCTCGGGCAACGCCGCGCTCGCGGCCACCCAGTCGACGGCGCTCTCAATGGTGTCCATCGCCTTCCTGCTGAGCATGCGCTGGTACCAGGGCCGCCGCGTGCACCGCAGCCTGTCGAAGGGCACGCCGAGCGCGCGCCGCGCGCCGGGCTCCGCCGCCGCGAAGTTCGCCGCCGCGCTGGGCAGCCTGCTGCTCACGGTGGTGCTGCTGGCGCCGGTGCTGGTGATCGTGCTCGTGTCGTTCTCGGTGGACGGCGCCTGGACGACGCAGGTGCTGCCGCCCGAGTACACATTGGACAACTACCTGCGGATCTTCGCCGAGCCGCAGAGCCTGCTGCCGATCTCGGTGAGCGTGCAGACCGCGCTGCTGGCCACCCTGGCCGCGATCGTCATCGGCGCGGCGGCCTCGTGGGTCGTCGCCCGCTGGAAGGGCCCGGGCCGCGGCGCGCTGGACGTGATCATCATGCTGCCGTGGGCGCTGCCCGGCACGGTCATCGGCGTGAACCTGGTGACGGCGTTCAACGAACCCGGCGTCGGCAACCTCGGCCTGACGCTGGTCGGGACGCTGTGGATCCTGCCGGTCGCCTACTTCGTCCGGTTCGTGCCGCTGGTGTTCCGCTCGACCAGCGCCTCCCTGGAGCAGCTCGACCCGTCGCTGGAGGAGGCGGCGCGCAACCTCGGCGCCGGTCCGCTGCGGGTCCTGCGCACGGTCACGCTGCCGCTGGTGCTGCGCGGGGTGCTCGCCGGCGCGCTGCTGGCCTTCGTGGACGGCGTCGGCGAGTACGTCGCCTCGGTGGTGATCTACCCGCCCGGCCTGCCACCGATGTCGGTGGAGATCTACAACCGCATCTACTCCTCGGAGTTCGGCACGGCGGCCGCCTACGGCGCGCTGCAGATCGTGCTGATCCTGGTCGTCCTCGCGGTGTCGAACCGCCTCGGCCAGGGCCCGCGCCAGAAGCGCTCGCCGACGGTGATCCCCGCCGCGTAGCGCCACGTCCACGACAATCCACGGTGGAAAGAGCTGTTCACATGACCAAGCCTCCGGAACTGTCCAACTACTGGCAGAACCACCTCCGGGTGGCCTTCGAGAAGTCCGCGCCGCAGCTGTACCGGCCGATGCTGCACGCCAGCCTCGCGCACGTGGTGATGCTCGCCGAGCAGGGCCTGCTGCCCGCCGCCCGGGCCCGGCAGCTGCTCGGCGGGCTGCGCGAGCTGCTCGCGGCCGACGACGACCGGTTCGCCTTCGACGGCAGCGTCGAGGACGTCTACTACCTCGTCGAGCAGCGGCTCGCCGCGGCCGCCGGCATCCGGCCGTCCGAGCTGGACGTGCAGCTGGCCCGCTCCCGCAACGACCTCGACGCCGGCGTGTTCCGCATGGTGCTGCGGGAGAACGTGCTGGACCAGGCCCGCCAGGCATGCGCCGCCGCCGAGGCCGCCGCGGCCCAGGCGGACCGCCATGCCGACGTCCTGATCACCGGGTTCACCCACCGCAGGCCCGCCCAGCCGACCACGCTCGGGCACGTGCTGGCCGGCTACGCCGAGGCGCTGCTCAGCCAGGCCGAGGAGCTGCTGTCGGTCTACGACGAGCTCGACGTCAACCCGCTCGGTTCGTGCGCGTTCGCCGGCACCGACCTGCCCATCGCCCCGCCGCGGCTCGCCGAACTGCTCGGCTTCCGGGAGACCTTCACCTCCAGCTACGAGGCGGTGGCCGGGGCCGAGCACCTGATGCGCACCGCGGCGGTGCAGGCCCGCATCCTGGCCACCGGCGCCCGGATGGCCCGCACGATGCTGGACTGGATGACGTACGGCTGGATCGCCACCCCGGACTCGTACTGCCAGGGCTCCAGCATCATGCCGCAGAAGAAGAACCCGGTGGTGCTGGAGCACATGTGCTCGATGGCCGGAGCGGCGGCGGCCGACCTGGCCGCGACGATGAACAACGTCGGCGCAGCCTGGTACGAGGACTCCAACAACGCCACCACGGACGTCCAGGAGCACCTCTGGCGGGCCGGTGACCGCGCGGTGCGGTTCCTGACGCTGATGCGCGGCCTGCTGGAGGAGCTGAGCCCGCAGAACCCGCCTTCGCCGGAGGACGTCGTGGCCACCGGCGCGACCACCACGGCGATCGCCGAAGCGCTGGCGGGCGCGGGAATCCCCTGGCGGGGCGCGCATTCCGTGGTCGGCGCGCTCGTCCGGCAGGCGCCGCCGGCGGAGTGGACCGCCGCCGTGGTCGCCGCCGCGATCGCCGAAGCCGGACTGGGCACCGTGGACGATTCGGTGGTGGAGGCGGCGCTGGCCGCGGGGCTTCGCCCGCAGCAGGTGCTCGACCGTCCCCAGGACGGCGGCCCCGGCGCCGCGGCGGTGCGCCGCACGGCGGAGCTCGCCCTGGCCCGCGCCCGGGTGCTGGCCAGCGCGTTCGCCGACCGCAGGGCTGCCCTGGGCGAGGCCGGGAGCAAGCTCGACGCGGCCGTGGACGCCGTGCTGGCCGGAGGCCGCGGGTGAGCCATCCAGCTCCCGACAACCGAATCACCGTTGTTGGCAACGTGAACCTCGACGTCCTGGTCGCCGGGGCGGCGGAGCTCCCGCCGCCGGGCACCGAGCAGATCGTGCCGTCGATCGTGCTGCGGCCAGGCGGTTCGGCCGCGAACACCGCGATCGTGCTGGCCCGGCTGGGCAGGCCGACGGTGCTGGCCGGGCGGGTCGGCGACGACGGGACCGCACGGCTGCTCGCCGACCAGCTGGACATCCCCGGCCTGCGGTTGGAGCTGGCCCAGGTGCCCGGCGAGCACACCGGCGTGACCGTCGCCGCCGAGGCACCGGGCCGGGATCGCGCGTTCCTCTCGGCGCTCGGGGCGATGGCCGACCTGGACGCGACCGCCGTGCCCGAAGCGGCGCTGGCGGCCCGGTTCGTGTTGCTGTCCGGCTATTTCCTGCTACCGGCGCTGCAGGGCGAGCCCGCTCGTGACCTGCTGGCGCAGGCGCGGCAGGCCGGGGCGCGCACCGCGCTGGACACCGGTTGGGATCCGGCCGGCTGGGACGCTGGAACCCGCGCGGAGGTGCTGCGGCTGCTGCGCGAGGTCGACGTGTTCCTGCCCAACGACGACGAGCTGCACGCCCTGCACGGCGATCGGTGCGACGACGAGGTCGCGGCCCGCAGCATCGCCGACGAGACAGGGGCGACCGTCGTGGTCAAGCGCGGCGCACGCGGCGCCCTCGTCGCTCAGCCCGGTCTTCCGCACAGCACTCATCCGGCGCCCGAGGTGCAGGTCCGGGACTCCACCGGCGCCGGCGACGCGTTCAACGCCGGACTGCTGCACCGGCTCGCCGACGGCGCGTCCACGGGCGACGCCGCCGACTACGCCGTCCGGGTCGCCGCGACCGTGATCAGCAGGCCCTCGCACGACCGGGCCTTCGCACTGGAGGACGTGATCACATGAGCGGCCTTGTGCCAGCCCCAGTTCTGCTCAACGGCACCTCAGGGGACCGTGACGCAACCCAGCCACAAGAAACCGCGAAACGCGAGATCACTCCCGGACGGGACCACCACTGTGATTCGCGGAGAGGCGGAACAGTGCGCGGGATCCCGATCGTCGACTTCCACCTGCACTTCCGGATCGAGCACGACGAGGCGACCAGGGATCTCTCCGGCGGCCAGTTTAGCTGCGCCGACCACGACGAGGCGGCCCAGCGCCGCCGCGCCGAGCAGGTGGCGGAGCAGTCCCGGCGCTGGCGGCGGGCCTGGGACTTCCCCGATCCGCAGCCGGATCCCGAGCGGACCTGGCAGGCCGAGGCGGACATGTGGCTGGCCGAGCTCGACCGCTACGAGATCGCCCACGCGGCGTTCGTCACCGGCTGCGGCGACGAGCGGGTGGCCGAGCTCGTCGCCCGCGCACCGGAGCGGTTCTCCGGGATGGCGAACCTGCGCGACCTCACCGCCCCGGACGCCGCCGAGCGCCTGGCGCGGGCGATCGACGAGTTCGGCCTGCGCGGGCTGAAGCTGTTCGCCCCGCTGCTGCCGCACCGCATCGACGACCCGGCCGCCGACCCGGTGTGGCGGGTGGCCGCCGACCGCGGCATCCCCGTGCTGATCCACTTCGGACACTGCGGCTCCAGCGGGGGAGTGGCGCACAACGCGCACATCGAACCCGCGTGGCTGGAGCCGGTCGCCAAGCGGTTCCCGGGCATCCCGTTCGTGGTCCCGCACTTCGGCGTGCAGCACGTGCAGCAGGTCCTGTTCCTGTGCTGGGCCTGCCCGAACGTGCTGGTGGACACCTCGGGCTCGAACCAGTGGGTGCGCTGGATGCCCTACAAGCTGACGCTGGAGGACCTGTTCCGGCGCTGCTACGAAACGATCGGCCCGGAGCGCATCGTCTTCGGCAGCGACTCCTCCTGGTTCCCGCGCGGCTACTGCCACCGGTACCTGGCCGACCAGCTGCGGGTGTGCCACGAGATGGGCATGCCGGAGGCGGACCTGCACGCGATCTTCGGCGGCAACGCCGCACGACTGCTGGGGATCCCCGGCCTCGGGAAGGGAACGGAATGACGACGGAAGCGGGCACCTGGATGGCCGCGGAGATCGCCGAACAACCGCGGGTGCTGGCCGACCTGGCCGGGCGCGCGGGGGAGTTCCGGGAGGTGGCGGAGCGGCTCGAACGCCGCCGCCCGCGGTTCGTGCTGTTCGCCGCGCGCGGCTCCAGTGACAACGCGGCGCTGTACGGCAAGTACCTCGCGGAGGTGCTGCTCGGGCTGCCTGCTGGATTGGTGTCGCCCTCCACGACCACGCTGTACGGGGCGGAGCCGGACCTGACGGACGTCGCGCTCGTCGCGGTCAGCCAGAGCGGCGGTTCACCGGACCTCGTGGAGGTGACCGAGCAGGCGGCCAAGCGCGGGGCGTTCACGGTCGCGGTGACGAACACGCCGGACTCGCCCCTCGGCGCTGCGGCGCAGCACACCCTGGACATCGGGGCGGGGGTGGAGCGTGCGGTCGCGGCGACCAAGACCTACACCGCGACGCTCCTCGCACTGCACCTGCTGTTCTCCGGGGTCCGCGGCGGGGCGACCGCCGAGCGCATCGGCGAGCTCGCACAGTCCTGTTTGGACGGCAATGAGGAGCGGGTCGCCGCTGCCGCGCACCGGTTGCGCTTCGCGGACCAGGTGATCACCACCGCGCGCGGGTACTCGCTGGCCACCGCGCACGAAGCGGCGTTGAAGCTGGCGGAGACCAGCTACCTGGTCACCCGCGCCTACAGCGGTGCGGACCTGCTGCACGGGCCGATCGCGGCGGTGGGCCAGGAAACGGCGGTGCTGGCGGTGACCGGAACCGGGCCGGGCGGCGCGGCGATGGCGGAACCGCTGGCCAGGCTCACCGGGCAGGGCGCGGACGTCCTGCGGATCGGCCCTGGCGACGATGCGCAGCTGCGGATCCCGGAGCTGCCGGAGGAGTTGTCGCCGGTCCTGGAGGTGCTGCCGCTCCAGCGGCTCGCGTGGGCGCTGGCCACGGCGCGCGGCTACGACCCGGACCGCCCGGCCGGGCTGCGCAAGGTCACCGAAACCCGCTGAAGCCCCGTGCCGCATGTCCCGTTGCGTTTGCTTCGTTTATTGCGGATACTGCGGATAGTGCAGCGGAAGGATGATCGCCATGTCTCAGCTCGCTTTAGATCCGATCCAGCCCAGCCGGACCGATGCGGCCACGGCCGACAAAGCGCTGCAACACATCCGTGACTACCTCAGCCGCCACCACGAGCAGAGCGTCCAACTCGCGGTCGACGACGAGGACGGCGATCAGCTCGTCGTGCCCCGTGGTGCCGTGGAACTACTCGCGCGGATCCTGGCGCACATGGCGGCAGGCAAGGGGGTCTCCGTCGTGCCTGCCGGCGCGGACCTGACTACCCAACAGGCCGCGGACCTGCTCAACGTCTCCCGGCCGTACCTGATCGGCCTGCTGGAAGCGGGCGAGATCGAGCACCGCAAGGTCGGCACCCATCGCCGGGTCAAGGTCGAATCCCTGCTGGAGTACATGCGGCGCGACGACCAGCGCCGCCGCGAAGCCGCCGACGAGCTCACCGACCTCACCCAAGAACTGGGGCTTTGATGACCTTCGTCGTCATCTACGACGCCAACGTCCTGTACCCCAACGTCCTGCGCGACCTGCTGATCCGGGTCGCGCAGGTCGGCCTCGTCCAGGCCAAGTGGACCCACTGCATCCTCGACGAGACGTTCGGGAACATCAAAGCCAATCGTCCCGATCTCGACCCCGCCAAGCTGGACCGCACACGCGAGCTGATGATCAGGGCCGTTCGGGACTGCCTGGTCATGGGCTACGAGCCGCTGATCGACGCCGTCAAACTCCCCGACCCCGATGATCGACACGTCTTGGCCGCCGCCATCAAGGCCCGTGCCCAGGTGATCGTCACCGCCAATCTCAAGGACTTTCCCGCAGACGCTCTGGACCAGTGGGACATCGAGACGAGGCACCCCGACGCTTTCATCCTCGACCAGATCTACCTCGATCGGCCAACCGTGTACGGCTGCATCCAGCGCATCGCGGACTCGCTCACCAATCCACCGCGCACCGTCCATGACGTCCTCGCCAGGCTCGAAGACCTGGGCCTGGTCGAATCGGTTGCTGCACTGCGCACCTAGTGCAGCGTGCACCAGCCTGCGCCTGCCGTCGCGGTGGGAACGCGGGCGAGTGCGTTGAGCCCCCTGAAGACAGAGCCTTCCTGACGTGACTCTCCCTGCCTGTGACCTGGTCAGGGCCTGTGGGCGGCAGTGTACTGCTCGTCGGTGACCGGTTCGAGCCAGGTGGTGCCGTCTCCGTCGTCGGTTCCCTCGACCATCGCGATGTGGCTCATGCAGGTGCTGTTGGTGCCGCCGTGCCAGTGCTCCTCGCCGGGCGGGGTCCACACGGTGTCGCCCGCCCGCACGCGGATGACCTTGCCGTCGCGGTTGACGACGAAGCCGACGCCCTCGGTGACGTGCAGGGTCTGGCCGACGGCGTGGGAGTGCCAGTTGGTGCGCGCGCCGGGGGTGAACCGGACCAGGGCAGCGACCAGCCGCGACGGCGGCTCCGCCTTCTTGAGCGGCGTCACGTGGACGTCGCCGGTGAACGCGGCCGCCGGGGCCTTGACGGTGTCGTTGACGGGGATGAGTTCCACGGATCTCTCCTTCTCGTGTCGTGCCGGATTGCCGGCGGCCCGGTGCGGGCCCGCCATCGGCGGCGGGGATCAGGCCGCGAAGACGTTCTTGGCGACGGCCATCGCCGCCATCGCGCGCGGCCAGCCCGCGTAGAAGGCCAGGTGGGTGAGCGCCTCGATCAGCTCGGCTTCGGTGTTGCCGTTCTCCCTGGCCAGGCCGAGGTGGAAGACGAGCTGGTCGGTGTTACCCGCGGTCGCCAGGGCGGCGACCGTGACCAGGCTGCGTTCCTTCGGGGTGAGTTCGGTGCGCTCCCAGACCTCGCCGAAGAGCACGTCGTCGGTGAAGTGCACGAGCGCGGGCGCGAAGTCGCCGAACATCTTCTCCGCGGCGGAGGGCTCCCGCCGCGCGTTCTGGTCGGTCATGCGTGTCCTATCCGGGTCGTTGTCCTCGGTGACCGGCGCGACTCCGGTGGCGCAGCGTGGCGGCCGCGTCGTGCCGGAGGCGGTCACATCACGAGAAAACCCCGGTCTGCGCACGTGCGGGAGGGCGCGTCTTTCCGGGTCACGGCAGAACCCCCCTCGCCGCCGAGGCCCGTCGTACCGTGGACGGCGTGAGCGCCAAGAGCACCGAGGCCCGCGACTTCCTGGTCACCCGCCGGGCCAAGATCACCCCGGACCAGGCCGGGCTCAGCCACTTCGGCGGCAACCGCCGGGTTCCCGGCCTGCGCCGCGAGGAGGTCGCGCTGCTCGCCGGCGTCTCCGACAGCGTCCTGGACGCGGTGGCCGGCGCCCTCCGGCTCGACGAGGCCGAACGCGTCTACCTGTTCGACCTCGCCCGCGCCGCGAACGCCGCCGGCCGCCCCCACACCGGCCAGCGCCGGCGCCCTGCGCAGCGGGTGCGCCCGGTCGTGCAGCAGATCATCGACGGCATGACCAACACCGTCGCGTTCGTCCGCAACGGCCGGCTGGACATCCTCGGCGCCAACGCGCTCGGGCGGGCGCTGTACTCGCCGGTCTTCGACAGCCCCACCCGCACCAGCGAGGTCACGCCGCCCAACATCGCCCGCTTCGGCTTCCTCGACCCCGCCGCCCGCGACTTCTTCCCCGACTACGACGAGTCCTGCCACACCTCGGTCGCCATCCTGCGCACCGAAGCGGGCCACAACCCGCACGACCGCGGCCTCACCGACCTCATCGGCGAGTTGTGCACCCGCAGCGAGGACTTCCGCACCCGCTGGGCCGCGCACGACGTCCGCCTCCACCGGACCGGCACCAAGCACTTCCACCACCCCGTCGTCGGCGACCTCACCCTCAACTTCGAAGCCATGCAGTTCACCGCCGACGCGGGCCTCACCCTCAGCGCCTACACCGCCGAACCCGGCTCGCCTTCGGCGGAGGCGCTCCAACTGCTCGCCAGCTGGGCAGCCACCGGCACACCGCTGAAATCGTCCTAAGTGGTCGTGGTGGGGACGCAGGCGATCGCGTTGAAGGCCCTGGAGATCGGGGCCGTCATGAAGCCGCCCTCCGCCCGGATCCTCCGGTAGGCGTCGTCCTCGGGGTCGAGCGCCGCGATCGTCAGCGGTGCGTCGCTGGTGAAAGCCGTTTCGATGCAGTCCGGTTCCAGCGGCGGCAGCGGAACTTCCCGCGTTTCCAGGCAATCCGGGGTCAGCGCGCCGTCCACGGCTCGGCCGCCGATGCTCGTCGCGGCGATCGCCACGTAGTCGTCGCCCAGCGCCTCGGCCAGGTGGTAGCCCGCCGGGAACAGCCCGAACGCGCCTTCGTGCTCGACCGGGGTCCGCCGGAGGTGCATGTTGTGCATGGCGAAGAGGATCCGGGGTTCCGCGGCCAGCACGTCCAGGACCGTTTCGGCCGCGAAGCGGTCGAGTTCGGCCGTGCCGACGGCGAGGCCCGTACCGCTGAGATCCCGGTGGAAGTGGTCCAGGTGCCAGGCGCCGCGCAGGTGCCGCACCGCCGCGGCGTGCTCGCGACCGCGGCCCTCGGAGCGGTGGTGGGCGGCCATGCACTCCATGCGCGCCAGCAGCCGGCTCAGCGCCGCAGTCGCGGCGTCGCGGTCCGCGGTGTCGAGCTCGGCGTAGCGCTGGAAAGCCCGCAGGGAGTCGGCGTCGAACCGCTCCGCCACCTCGATGGCCTGCGTGAGCAGCGACAACGCGTCCGGGTCGGCTCGGCGCAGGAACCGTTCGACCTCGGTGAGCGCCGGGAGCGGCGAGCCGGTGGAGACCGGCAGGGCGCCGACGAAGCGCAGCGGCTGCTCGGCGCGCTCGTTGTGCCGGCGCATCCAGCTCAGGTGGGCGTGCATCTCCGGGTGGTCGCCCAGGCCGAGCGCGGTGCCCGCCGTGCTGACCGCCGCGACGTCGCCCGGACCGCCCCGCACCCAGTCGTCGATGACGTGCGCCTCGGTGAACGGGGCTTCGAAGACGTAGGCGGTGAATCCGCAGCGCTCGACGAGGAAGCGCAGCAGCCGGTGCCGCATGCGGTAGAACTCCGCGGCGTGGTGGGTGCTTTCGCCGATCCCCACGACGCGGGCGCCGCCGATCACGTCGCGCAGCGGTTCCAGGTCGTCCAGCGGTGCATCCGGGTCCAGTGAGGCCGCCACCGCCTGGGCCCGCGTCACCGGCGGGCTCCGGCCAGGTTCGCGGCGATGATCACCAGGACGAAGGCGGTGAGCGCCGTGGTCACCCGGATGTCGTTGAACGTGCCCCAGACCGCGAGCCGGTCCAGGTGGTCGGGGGCGAGCTCGCCGGCGGCCCAGCGCTTCATCTCCTGGTTGATCGGCACGTTCCCGAACCTGGTCACCAGGAACGAGGCCACCGCGAGGGCGGTGGCGGCGATCGCCAGCGTGCGCGCCCGGCCGCGGGCGCTGATGGCCAGCCAGCCGGTGGTCGCGACCGCCGCCGCCATCAGGAGCTGCATGACGACGCCGTTGACCTTCATCAACTCGGTGCGGAACGCGAGGTGCACGTCCAGCGGCACGGCCGAGAACGTCGGCGTCACGTTGGCCCAGCCGTAGAAGAACGCCCCGGAGAGCACTCCGGTCGCCAGCAGCGCGAAGCCCGTGGCGAGCCGCGCGTTGATCGATTTCGCAGACATGGGGTGAGGTTGCGGTGCGGCGCTCGCAAACCGCACACAGCCCGCTCGCAGCAGGCGGGTTGTCCGCTTCCTCCCGATCCGCGATCGGGACGCGAATGCAGGGACGCGCCGGAATGGTGCGGGGTTGCTTTTTCCGCTCGTTCTGTGGGGAATTTCCCGGCCGCGCCGTTCTGCGGATGTCGTTGATCTGCCGCGCGTAGCGTGACCGGAGTCCGTTGAAATTCTTCGCCCAGCCCGGTTCGCCGCGCTGTTTCCGGCTGACCGGGCAAGGGGAATCGTTGTGTAGGTGGTAGTTCCATGAAGCGCTTAACCCTGTCGATGATCGGCGCCGCCGCGTTGGCCCTGACCCTCGTCGGCGTCCCCGCGCAGGCCGCGCCCGCCGGTCCGGAGGCGGCCGCGTCCTGCAAGCTCACCGGCCACTCGAAGAGCCTCGGCGAAACCGGGTTCGGCCTGCGCGCCAGCGCCACGACCAACCAGTCGGGCTGCAAGGTCACCGGGAAGCTGGAGCGCAAGAGCGGTTCGGGCTGGACCGGTGTGGGGACGAAGGCGGAGACCTCCGACGGCTCGAAGAACGCCCTCTTCAACTTCGAGTGCGGCAGTCGCGCGGAATACCGGCTGATCGTCACCACCGGCGGCGACTCGGCCACCATCGGATCCACCGGAAAGGTCTGCTGAGCGGAATTCGCGCGGAGCGGCGGAATTCGCCGCTCCGCGCTTTCCTGGCAGGGTGGGCGCATGCGGATAGGAGTCCTCGGGTCGCTGGACATCGGTGCCGGCGGCGAGAAGGTCGTCGTGGGCGGCGTTCGACTGCGCACGCTGCTCGGTCGGCTCGCGCTGGACTCCGGGCGCACCGTTTCGGTGGAGACGCTGACCGAGGCCCTGTGGCCAGGCGCCGACGGGCCCGCCGACCGCGTGCACGCGCTGCACTCGCTGGTGTCGAGGCTGCGGCGGCTCCTGCCGGACGCCGTGCTGCGCGAGTCCAGCGGATACCGGCTGAACGCGGAATCGGTGGACTGCGAGCAATTCGAGGAACTCGCCCGCGATGGCCGCAGGGCTCTGCACGACGGGCACATCGAGCAGGCGGGCCGGTTGCTGCGCGAAGCGCTGGCGCTGTGGCGCGGAGCCGCGTTCGAGGACGTCCCGGACGCGCCGTTCGCCGTGGCGGCGCGGGCGCGGTTGGCCGAGCTGCGGCTCGCCGCGATCGAGGACCGGGCGCAGGTCGATCTGCAGACCGGAGCCGAATCCCCGCAGCTGGTGACCGAATTGCAGGCCCTGACCGCGGCGCATCCCGACCGCGAGCGTGCCCGGGCACTGCTGCTGCGCGCGCTCCAATCGACCGGGCGAACGGCCGAAGCGCTGAGCAGCTACGAGGAATTCCGCGTGGCGCTGGCGGAAAAACTCGGCGCCGACCCATCGCCGGAGCTGCGCGAGGCGCATCTGGCCGTGCTCCGCGAGGAAACGACCACCCGGCCGCGCGGCGGCAACCTGCGCGCCGCGCTGACGAGCTTCGTCGGGCGCGATGCCGAACTGGCCCTGGTCGACCGGAGGCTGGCCGAGCACCGGCTGGTCACGCTGACCGGCCCGGGAGGCGTGGGCAAGACGCGGCTGGCGACGACCGCGGCCGCCGCCCTTTCTGGTGAGCAGGCGGTCTGGTTCGCGGAACTGGCACCGGTTTCCGACCCGGCGGACGTTCCACAGGCGGTTCTCGACGCTCTCGGGCCCAGGACGGCGCCGCACGGACGGGACGCGCTGGATCGGCTGGCCGACGCGCTGTCACCGGCCCCGGCCGTGCTGGTGCTGGACAACTGCGAGCACCAGCTGGACGCGGTCGCGTCCCTCGCGGCCGGGCTGCTCGGCAGCTGCCCGGACCTGCGGTTGCTCGCCACCAGCCGGGAGCCGCTGGGCCTGCTCGGCGAGGCGCTGGTGCCGGTGCCGCCGCTGGGCCTGGCGCCGTCGGGCGCGGACGTCGCCGGTGTGCTGACCAGTCCCGCAGGACGGCTGTTCGTGGACCGGGCGAGGGCGGCGAACCCGGATTTCGCGGTGACGGCCGGGAACGCGGGCGTGGTCGCCGAGATCTGCCGGCGCTTGGACGGCCTGCCGCTGGCCATCGAACTCGCCGGCGCGCGGGTCCGGTCGTTGCCGGCGGATCGCGTCCTCGCGCTGCTCGACGACCGGTTCCAGCTGCTCACCCAGGGAAACCGGGCCGCGCTGCCCCGGCACCGCACGTTGCGCGCGGTGGTCGACTGGAGCTGGGACCTGCTCGACGAGGCGGAACGATCGGTCGTCGCAGCTCTGGCGGTGTTCGGCGGTTCGATGACCGCGGAAGCCGCCGGGCACGTCTGCCCCGCCGACGTGCCCGCCGCAGTGGTCCTGTCCGCGCTGGTGGACAAGTCGCTGCTGGTCGTCGATCCGGTCCACGATGGACGGTCGATCCGGTACCGGATGCCGGACACGATCCGCGAGTACGGCTTGGAGAAGCTGGCCGACGCCGACCAGGTCCGGGCCGCCCACGCGCGGTACTTCCGCGAGATCGCCGAGCAGGCCGCACCGCACCTGCGCGGACCGGAACAGCTGGAATGGGCGCCCCGGCTCGCCGCGGACCGCGACAACTTCCGCGTCGCGCTGCGCTTCGCCTGCGGCGCGGGCGACGCGGACACGGCGATCCGGCTCGCGACGGCGCTCGCCTACTACCTGACCATGCACGGCGATCACGCCGAGGCGGCCCGGCTCCTGCGGACGGCGCTGGAACTCCCAGCCGACGCCACCGCGGCGAACCGCGTCCCCGCCACGGCCGCCTACCTGCTGAACGCGGTGCTCTCCGGCGAAGTCGCCCCCGAGGCGATCGGCAGATGCCGCGAAGCCGCCGGCAGCGAGCACCCTTCCGGAGCCGTGGTCGAGCCGCTCATCGCGCTGCTCACCGGGGATTTCGACGCGGCCCTGGCGGCGATCGACCGGCGGCAGCCGCATCCGGCGCCGCTGGCGCGGGCGATGCTGTCGTTCGTGCGGGCGCTGGTGAACGGCAACCGCGGTGCCCTGCCGAAGACCTGCGACGACCTCGCCACGGCCGCCGAGCGGTTCCGGGAGCTGGGCGAGCGGTGGGGGTTGGTCAGCTCGCTGACCTACCTCGGCATCACGCGGACGATGCTCGGCGATCCCGACGCGGCGATCGCGGCCCTGCGGCGCTCGATGACCCCGGCCCGCGAGCTCGGCAACGACCACCACCAGCGGATCTGGCTGGCGACCGCGTACGCGCACGCCGGGGACGCCGAACGCGCGGAAGCCGAACTGCGCGGCGTGGTCGAGTCCGAACCGGCAGCCCAGCACCTCGCCCTCGCTCGGCTGAAGCTCGGCGACCTGGCGCGCGGTGGCGGCGACCTGCTGGCCGCGGACGAGCAGTACGACCTCGCGTGGTGGGCGGCCGGGCCGCGGCGAGACGTCGACCCGGTCTTCCGCTCGATGCACGGAATGGCCCGGGCGCGCCTCGCCCTGGCCCGCGGCACGTGCGACGAGGCCCGGCGCGACCTGCGATCGGCGCTCGCGGCGGCGTCGAAGACATCGGACCTGGTCCTGGTGGCGGCGATCGGCAGCGCGATCGCCGAACTACCGGCCCGAACCGGGGAATTCGCGGCGGCAGCGGAACTCCTCGGAGCGGCCGCAGCGCTGCGAGGAGCGCCGGACGCGCTGAACCCGGACATCGCGCGCCTGGCGAGCGAACTGGGCGCGGCGCTGGGCGAACGAGCAGCGTCCGAAGCGACGGCCCGCGGAAACGGCCTGAACCACCACGAGATCCTCGGCCTCTTCGAGTTCCACCTCGCAGGACCCGGAGGCACGGGTCGGTGAGCCCGCCGGGGCGGCTGCGGAGGCTGCCCCGGAAGTGGCGAAGTCTTCCGGGCGAGGTCGGCGTTTTCGCGCGAAACCGTCATCCGCCAGGCGTGGGAACGCCGCTTTCGCGCGAAAGCACCGCGAAGACCACGTCCCCGGCAGCCCCTATCGCGTCCCGAGGAAAAGCCGCAGCATGGGCGATGCGCGTGATTCCCGCTGGTGAGGTCGTTTCCGGTGGGTGTTGTGGTGCGTCTCATCGGTCGCGCGCGGCGAGGGGGGTTTCGTACCGGGGCGATCAACCGGGACAATGCGCGGCCATGGCCTATGAGCGCGCAGATCCCCGAGCCGGTGATCCAGGGCGGCCGGGACCCGGACAACCCTCCGAGCGGCCGGGGCCGCCACCCGGAGCACCGCAGGGCGGACCGCCGCCGGCACGGCCTCCGCAGCCACCGGGCCAGCCGCCGCAAGGCCAGATGCCGCCGGGTCAGATGCCGCCGGGCCAGATGCCGCCGGGCCAACCCGGGCCGCCCCGGCAGGGGCCGGGTCAGCCGATGCCGCCCCAGCCGGGACCGCACCAGGGTCCGCCGGGACCGCCCGGTCAGCCGGGTGGCGTGCAAGGCCCGCCAGGAGGTCAGCCCGGACCGCCGCCCGGCCAGCAACAAGGCCCGCCGCCCGGACCGCCGCCGGCAGGCCAGCCGACGCAGGTGGTGCCGCAGGGACCACCGCCAGGGGGCCAGCCGACGCAGGTGGTGCCGCAGGGCCCGCCCCCGGGAGGCCCGCCGATGCCGCCGCCCGGCGGTCCGCAGGGTGCTGCGCCGTCCGGGACGGTGCCGATGGGCCAGTCGACGCCGGTCGGGCAGCACCCCATCCAGCAGCCGCCCGCCAACCAGCCCCCGGCGACGCGCATCCAGCAGCGCATGGAGCCCCCGGAACCCGAGCCGTTCCGGGACCAGGGCACGCTCCGCGACCCGGAGCCGTACCAGGACCGCTATCGCGACGACCAGTACGACGACCGCTACCGCGACCCGTACCAGGACCGCTACCGGGACGACCAGTACGACGATCGCTATCGCGACGACCCGTACCGGGATCACTACCGCGACGACCAGTACCGGGAGCCGGAGCGCGATCGCTACCGGGAGTCCCGCGCGGACCGCCACCGGGACCGGGACCGGGACTACGACGACCGCCGCGACCGCGGGCCGCGCTTCCAGGGGCCCAGCGCCGACGCGATCGGCCGCGTGGTCCAGGTGTTCACGGCGCTGATCGCGCTGGTGTTCGTGCTGCACATCGTCTTCTCGGTCGTCGGCGCCAACCAGGACAACGACTTCGTCGCGTTCACCTACGGCACGGCGAAGTTCTTCGTGTTCGGCCTCGGCGACGTGTTCACCCCGGATGACGCGACGATCGGCTTGATCCTGAACTACGGCCTCGCGGCGCTGATCTACCTGTTCGCGGGCCGGATCATCGCCCGCGCGCTGAAGCGCTGAGCGTTCTCCGGTCGTGAGTGTTTTGGAGTGCCATAGCAGTCCAAAGTGCTCACGACCACGCTGGAGAGCCTCGGCATTCATGAGTCGGGGATCCCACAGCGAGAAGGCGACCGCAATTCCCGCAGGGGGGCCGCCACCCGCGCCGCCGCGCGGAGCGAGTCTGGGAACAGGTTCTAGAGCGGGTGGCCGTAGCGGGCGAGGACCCGGGCGCGCAGCTCCGGGTCGTTGCGCGGCACCGGCTCCAGGAACACCTCGTCCAGTTCCGCGAATTCGGCGCGCAGCATCGAGTCGATGCGCACCACCGCGCGTTCCAGCTCGGTGGAGTCCAGCGTCGCGGCGAAGTCCAGGCGGGCGCAGAACAGCACCCGGTCGGTCCCGGTGTTCATGGACAGCACGTCCACGACGAAGTCCACCTCGGGCTGCTCCGCGAGCCGGTTCCGCACGGCCGCCAGCAGCCGCCGGTCGGCCTGCTGGCCGATCAGCAGCCCCAGGTTGGTGCGGGCCATGGTGTAGGCGACCGCGGCCAGCAGCGCGCCGATCGCGAGCGAGGCGAGCCCGTCCCAGGCGCTCGACCCGGTGAGCTGGTGCAACCCGAGCCCGGCGAACGCGAGCAGCAGCCCGGCCAGCGCGGCGCTGTCCTCCAACAGCACCGTCTTGACCGTCGGGTCGTCGGAAATCCGCAGGTGGTGGAGGATCTTGTCGCCGCTCTCGGCGGCCTCGGCCCGCACCTGCCGCATCGCGCGCAGCCAGGACACGCCCTCCAGGACGAACGCGATCGCGAGCACGACGTACCCGACCAGCGGCTGGGTCTGCTCCTCCGGCGGGCCGAGCACGGTGCGGAAGCCCTCGATGAAGGCGAAGACGGCGCCGGAGACGAAGATGCTCATCGCGGCGATCAGCGACCAGAAGTACCGCTCCTTGCCGTAGCCGAACGGATGGCGGGCGTCGGCGGGCTTGCCGGAGCGCCGCAGCGCGGTCAGCAGGAACACCTCGGTGCACGTGTCGGCCACCGAGTGCGCGGCCTCGGAGAGCATCGCCGCCGACCCGGTGATCACGCCGGCGAACGCCTTCATGGCCGCGATGGCCAGGTTGATGCCCAGCGCCACCAGCACCGTGAGCGTGCTCTCGCCGCCCTTGTCCGCGTCCGCCATCGTCGACTCCCGGTCCTCGTCGCTCCGGCGAACACGCTAGGCGCGCAGGGGTGGCCAGGCCCGTCAAGGCCGGTCACGCCGCGAGTTGGGCCTCCCGCAGCGCCGCGCGGATCTCCTCCAGCGCATCCGGGTTCCGGCGCGACGTGCTCGCGCGGCTCGCCGCCAGGCACCCGGAGATCACGCCGATCGAGCTCGGCCACTACGGCGACCGCGGGCTGCACCTGATCCTGCCGCTGCCCGTGCCGGTCGGTGACGTGCGCCGGCTCGCCTACGACACGGCGGCGCGGGATCACGGCGGCACCTTCAGCGCCGAGCACGGCATCGGGCCGAAGAACGCGGATATGTACCGCCACTACGTGTCGGAGGGCGCGCGCGAACTCCCGGCGGCGCTGAAGCGGCGCTTCGAACCGGACGGGATCCTCGGCCGGTCGCCTTCGTCACCTGACCGGGTGAGCAGCTGAAACGGGGTCCGTCCCGCGGGCCGGGCGACTTGGGCCGCGCCACATTTCCAGGGGGCGGCGGCCGTGTTATGCCCGGGCATGGCACCCTTGGGTTGGCTGTTCCTGCATTTCGCAAGGGTGCGGCTGCGCACGTACGCCCCGGTAGCGCCGGATAGCCGGGCCATGACCAGGAGTGGCTGAGTGGAAAGTTTTTTCTCCTTCATCCTCTACCCGGTGTCGGCGATCTTGTGGTTCTGGCACAAGATCTTCGGCGCCGTGCTCGGGCCGGACAACGGGTTCGCCTGGGCTCTTTCGGTGTTCTTCCTGGTGTTCTCGCTGCGTACGGTGCTGCTGAAGCCGGCGATCAGTCAGTTGCGCGCGGGCCGCAAGATGGCGAAGTTCGCGCCGCAGATCCAGAAGTTGCGCGAGAAGTACAAGGGCGATCGCCAGCGCATGGCGCAGGAGATGCAGAAGCTGCAGTCCGAGCACGGGGTGAACCCGCTCGGCGGCTGTCTGCCCGCGCTGCTGCAGATCCCGGTGTTCCTGAGCCTGTTCCACGTGCTTCGGAACTTCACGCCGACCGCGCAGAGCAACTTCATCTTCGACCGGGCGGGCGTCGAGTCGTTCATCAACGCCAACATCTTCGGCGCCAAGCTGTCCAACTGGATCACCCAGCCCGAAGCGGAACTCGCGCTGTTCGGCACCGACCGGACGTCCATGATGATCGTCGGCATCCCGCTGATGCTCATCGCGTCGGTGGCCACGTTCTTCACCATGCGGCTGTCGGTCAAGAAGCAGACCGACGCGGCGATGGCCAACCCGCAGTCGGCCATGATGGCCAAGTTCATGATGTACATCGCGCCGATCGGCGCGATCATCTCCGGTTGGTTCCTGCCGATCGCGGTGCTGCTGTACTGGCTGGCGAACAACGTCTGGACGCTGGGTCAGCAGCACTTCCTGACCAAGAAGATCGACCGCGAGCAGGAGCGCGAGAAGGCCAAGGAGATCGAGGCCAAGAAGGCGGCGCCGCGGCCGAAGCCGGGCCAGAAGCCGGTGCGCGCCGAGGCCAAGAACGGCGAAGCGGACGCGGAGCCGGCCGCCGCGACGACGGGCGGCGCGACCGCTGGAGGCGCGAAGCCTGCTGGCGGCAATCAGGCCGGCGGGGCCAACGGCCAGCGGCCGGGCAACCGGCCGGGCGGCAAGAAGAACCAGCCGAAGAACCGGCCGGGGAAGCAGGCCGCGTCGGCCAAGAAGGGCAAGAAGAGGCGTTAGGTCCGCAATTTCAATGGAAATCAGAGCTCTGATTTCCATTGAAATTGCGGCGAACGGAACGAAGGTTCCGTGATTCGGAAGTGGCGAAAGGGCCGGGGGAGGAAGATCCACCGGCCCTTTCGCTTGTTCCGGGACGTCCGCCGGCCGCCCGGAGGCGGTCGGGCGGGTTACTCCGGGGTGGCCACGACGATGCGGTTCTCGTCGTAGCCGAGATCACCGCCGACGTAGCGCCCGCCGCAGGTCACCAGCACCAGGCGATGCGCGCCGCCCTGGCCGAACAGCTCGCGGGCCCGGCCGGGCAGCTCGTCCTTGTCCACCGTGACGACCTCCGACACCCGGTACCGGTACTCCCGGCCGGCGTCGTCGACGACGGTGACCGGCTGGCCGGTCCGCGATTCCCACAGCTCGGCGAACGGCCCGACGGTGCCCTTCCAGTTGACGTGCCCGGCGAGCACCGTCGCGCCCTTCGGCGCGTCCAGCCCGGCGCCCCACCAGGTCGCCTCGCCGACGCCGTCCGGCACCGGCAGGGTTCCCGAGCGGTCGATCTCCTTGCGCACGAGCTCCGCCGTGCCGCCCTGCGGCAGCCGGATCGTGCCCGGCGGCTGCCCGGCCGGCACGTGCACCGGCTGGGCGGGCAGCGCCTGCGGGGCGACCGCCGCGGCGTGCGGTGTCGGTTCGGCCGGTGCGACCGGGACGGTCAGGGCGGCCGGCTGATCGCCGCCGAACAGGCCGCCGGCGATCAGGACGACCGCCGCGACCAGTCCGATGACGCCGACCGCCACCAGCGCGAACAGGGAACGTCGAGACTTGCTCACTGCTGCCGCCCCGCCCCGATCCGGCGGCGCACCGCCATCGCGCCGAAGGCCGCGACCAGGGTCAGGCCCGCCAGACCGCCGATCAGCCCGGCGGGGGTCCCGCCGTCCGCCGGGGTCGGGTCACCGGCCGGGATGTGGATCGGCACGGTCGGGGTGTTCGGCGTGTTGGCCAGGCTCAGCTCCAGCGTCTCGCCGGGCTGGACCGTGCCGGACACCGACGGCGGGTTCGCCTCGTCGAACGCCTCCTCGTAGCCCTTGGCGGGCGCGACCTCGGTGAGCTTGATCTCCTGCGGGGTGCGCAGGTCGGGCACGGTGACGGTGCCGTCATCGCCGGTGACGACCACGAGGGGCTGCCCGTCCTCGCCGAGCAGCGGGGTGCCGTCCTGGCGCAGCGCGGGCGAGCCGTCCGCGGCGGTCACGCGCAGCGAGACGCCCGCGATGCCCGCCTGGCTCTCCGCGTCGACCTTGCCGACGTGCACCACGCCGGGCGCGGTCACCGCGGTCGCGGTGGCCTCGACGGAGAGCTCCTGCTCGCCGCCGGTGGACACGACGCGCTGGGTCGTGTCGGGCTGGTTGACGGCCTGCCGCACGTACGGCCGCTCGGCCGGGGCGGACAGCTTGCCGGTGATCTTCGGGTTCGGGCCGGTCGGCGTGACCTTCAGCGCCAGCGGGCTGCCGTCCTCCGGCGTGGTGACGGTGCCGTCGGCGGCCAGGCCCTCGACCGTCGCGTCGGTCAGCGCGAGCTCGACCGGGACGCCGCCGACGCCCTTGTCGTCCGCGCGCCGCACCACGAGCGTCCAGTCCGCGGCCTGGCCGATGGTCTGCTCACCCTCGGGCGCGGTGAGCTCGGCCTTCCAGGGGCCCCGGTTCGCCGCGGCTTCCGCCTCGAGCTCCCCGACCGCGGCCTGAGCGCCCTGCGGCAGCTTGGCGAAGTGGGCGTCGGCGTCGTAGCCGATGCGCTTGAAGTCGTTGTCCGGGTCGAGGTCCGCCTGGCTGCGCGGCGCGGCGGTCCACGAGTGCAGCAGGTGCGCCAGCGCGGCGGCCTCGTCCGGCGACTGCGTGTTGCCGTAGCGCAGCAGCAGGTACGAGATGTTCGCCGCCACGTCGTCCGGCAGCTTCGTGCCCCACTTGGTCTTGAGCTCGTCGCCCGGCTGGTACTCCTCGCCGCTGTCCGGGGCGGTCAGCGCGAACTGCACGCACCAGACCTGCTGTCCGTTGACGAGGTAGGAACCCAGCCAGTCGCGGTCCGGTTCCGGGTTGCCCCGGTACGGCTGCCCGGGCCGGGTCTCGTGGCCGATCGCCTCCTGCGGGTCGGCGCTAGCGGCGCCCGGGGTGGCGAGCAAGCTGCCCCCCGCGAGCACGGCGGTGCCGAGCACCGCCGTGAGCCATTTCCTGAACATGCGCATGCAGCTCCAGTTCCGGTGGTGGAGGTGAGAGGCGCCACGTGCTCGTTCTGCGAACCCCGACCAGGAGCACGGGTCGCCTCACGCGATGATTCCGATCACGGAGCGTGTCCACAAGAGGTCATTAGGTGTACCTTTCCGGTTACTGCCCGCCGAAGGTCGCGCACGTACCGTTCGGTTCGGTCACCCATTGGGCCGTACCGCAGGTGTCCCGGCCTCGTTCGGTGCCTACCGGTCGCAGCGCCGGTGATCGGTTGGCGACTCGATGCGATCGTTACTGTTCGCGAAATCGATACCCAGTAGTGCCCCGCCTCGATGGGGAGCGGCGAGATCGAACGGTAAAGTCGGTTTTACCGAAACGGGAACCGGTCAACGCCCCCGATCGTTGTTCCGAGTGACGGCGCAAGCACGCCCCAGGAGGATGAGTTGCGCACATCGAGCAACCCAGCGTTCCGCAACCTGCCGACGACCGGCGGTTACGCGAACTTCAACTACGGCCAGGGGCAGCCTGCTGCGCCCTACGGCCAGGTGCCGGCTGCGCCGCCGCAGACCGCGCGACCGATGACCATCGACGACGTGGTCACCAAGACCGCGATCACGCTCGGCCTGGCGGTGATCACCGGCACCCTGACCTACCTGGTCGGTCCGCCGGCCGTCGCGCTGGCCCTGCCGGCCGCGATCATCGGCCTGGTGATCTCGCTGGTCATCATCTTCAAGAAGAAGGTCAGCCCGGCGCTGGTCATCGCCTACTCGGCGGTCGAGGGCGTGTTCCTCGGCGGCATCAGCTACGTGATCGCCCTGGCGGTCGGCAACCCGGGGATCATCATCCAGGCCATCGCGGGCACCGTCGGTGTCTTCGCGGCCATGCTGGTGGTCTACAAGACGGGCGCCATCCGCGTCACCCCGAAGCTGACCAAGTGGATCATCGGCGCTGTCGCCGGTGTCGCGGTGCTCATGCTGGTCAACATGATCGCCAGCTTCTTCACCCCGGGCGGACTGGGCCTGCGCGACGGCGGCGGCCTCGCGATCGCGTTCAGCCTGCTGTGCATCGGCATCGCGGCGTTCAGCTTCCTGCTCGACTTCGACGCCGCGGACCAGGCGATCAAGGGCGGCGTGGACGCCAAGTTCGCCTGGTACATCGCCTTCGGCCTGATGACCACCCTCGTGTGGCTCTACCTGGAGATCCTCCGCCTGCTCTCCTACTTCCAAAGCAGCGACTGACCCCCAGATCCCTGACCTGAAACGGGGCACCATCGTCCAACGGACGGTGGTGCCCCGTTTCGTATCCGGGTGCCTGCTTCGACGATGCAGACCGGCGGTGACCTGGCAGGAGGCCTGGCTGGCGTCAGGCAAGCGGCGAAGCCGCTTCCCGAGGTGAACCGCTACCGCAAGGCTCAAGGCGAGGCCCGCCGAAGCTGTCGCAAGCGGCGCAGCCGCTTAGCCCACCTACGCAACTCGCACCGCCGCGGGTTCTCAGAGGCCTTCTCGCGAGGACAGCCCCGCCACGACGTATTGGTCATACGTGTGCCGGGGATCCCGGAGTCGAGAAGGCCTCTGAGGTTCCGCTACTCGCACCGCTACGGAAAACGAGCCTGGAACCGAAAAGGAATCAGCTGAGGCGTTCGAGGACCATGGCCATGCCTTGGCCGCCGCCGACGCACATCGTCTCCAGGCCGAACTGCTTGTCGTGCCACTGGAGGGAGTTGATCAGCGTCGTCGTGATCCGGGCGCCCGTCATGCCGAACGGGTGGCCCACCGCGATCGCGCCGCCGTTGACGTTCAGCTTCTCCAGCGGGATGCCCAGGTCCTGGTAGGACGGGATCACCTGGGCGGCGAACGCCTCGTTGATCTCCACCAGGTCGATGTCGCCGATGCCCAGCCCGGCGCGCTTGAGCGCCTGCTTGGACGCCTCCACCGGGCCGAGGCCCATGATCTCCGGCGACAGGCCGGAGACGCCGGTCGACACGACCCGCGCCAGCGGGGTCAGGCCGAGCTGCTTGGCCTTCGTGTCGCTCATGATCACCAGCGCGGCAGCGCCGTCGTTGAGCGGGCAGCAGTTGGCCGCGGTGATCCGGCCGTCCGGGCGGAACACCGGCTTGAGCCCGGAGACGCCTTCCTTGGTCACGCCGGCCCGCGGCCCGTCGTCGGCGTCGACGACCTTGCCGTCGGGGGTGGTGACCGGGGTGATCTCGCGGCTCCAGAAGCCGTTGGCGATCGCCTTCTCGGCCAGGTTCTGCGAGCGGACGCCGAAGTCGTCCATCTCGTCGCGGCTGATGCCCTTGAGCCGGGCGAGGTTCTCGGCCGTCTGCCCCATCGGGATGTAGACGTCCGGGATCACGTCGAGGGTGCGCGGGTCGGTCCAGGAGTCCGCGCCCTGCTCGGCGGTCTGCTGGGTGCGCGCCTGGGCCTCGGCGAACAGCGGGTTCTTGGTGTCCTCCAGCGAGTCGGAGTTGCCCTTGGCGAACCGGGACACCATCTCGACGCCGGCGCTGATGAACACGTCGCCTTCGCCGGCCTTGATCGCGTGCAGCGCCATCCGGGTCGTCTGCAGGCTCGACGAGCAGTAGCGGGTGACGGTGGTGCCGGGCAGCTGGTCCTGGCCGAGCAGCACGGCGACCACGCGCGCCATGTTGTAGCCCTGCTCGCCGCCGGGCAGGCCGCAGCCCAGCATCAGGTCGTCGATGTCGGCCGGGTTCAGCTCGGGCACCTTGTCCAGCGCGGCGCGGATGATCTGCGCGGTGAGGTCGTCGGGCCGGAGGTCCTTCAGCGAGCCCTTGCCTGCTCGGCCGATGGGGGAGCGCGCGGTGGCGACGATGACTGCTTCGGGCATGGGAACTCCTTTGTTCGCGGCCGCGGAAACGCGGTGCGACCGCCTCGGGGCGACATGGCCGTACCAAGCGGTCACTTTAGATCCGGTACGACCATCTTCGCGGTGATGACGGTCACCGGGCAAGACCCAAACCGACCGGTCAGTACGTCGCTTCGGGTGAGCTCAGGAGGTTCCGCGCCGGTGCAGCCTGCGGTTGAGCCGCGCCACGATCCGGCTGGTCGGGCGGCGTGCCTCGGCCGCCTTCGACCTGGTCGGGGCGGGCGGCAGCGGGCCGCCCCGCCACTCGCCGATCGCCGAGCACATCGCGGGCAGCAGGATCGCCGCCGCCGCCTCGTAGCCCGCCGCCGAGGGGTGGAACCGGTCCGGGCTGAAGAACTCGCCCGGCCGCGCCAGGAACTCCGGCGACAGCAGGTCCGCCAGCGGCACCGCGCGCCCACCGGCCGCCTCCACCACGCGCCGCTGCGCGCGGCCGAGCGCGAGGCTCCAGCGCCGCGCGATGGAACGCAGCGGCTGCGGGATCGGCCGGATCGCGCCCAGGTCCGGGCAGGTGCCGACGACGACCGCGACCTCCGCGTCGACCAGCCGCCGCACCGCGTCGCCGAGCAGCTCCGCGCAGGCCGACACCGGCAGCTTCGAGGTGACGTCGTTGGCACCAATGATGATCAGGACCAGCCTCGGCGGGCGCAGCAGCGCGGCGTCCACCTGCGCGGCCAGCTCCTGCGACGTGGTGCCGACGATCGCGCGCGTGGTCAGCGCGACCGGCCGGTCGAGCTCCTCGGCCAGGCCGCGGGCCAGCCGCACCCCGGGCAGATCCGCCTGGAAGTCGACGCCGAGCCCCGCCGCGGCGGAGTCGCCGAGCACGGCGAACTCCAGCGGCTCGGAGCCGTCGGAGAGGTCACTGCGCGGCACCGGTCCGATGCCGTTGGGCAGGTGGATGCCGTCGGCGCGCAGGGGATCGTTGGCCGGTGGGCCGATCACCCGCCGCGCGTACCCGGCCTGCCCGTTGAGCAGCCCGTACGCCGCGCCGGAAAGTCCGCCGGCGGTGCCCGCCGCCAGCAGTGCGAGCCGGAATGCCTTCGCCGCGATCATTCGGCCCTCCCTCACCAGTCCTGCGGCCGGGTCACGGCCGCGCCAACGGGGGGTGGGAAATGGTCACCCACACCGCCGCTGGTCCGCGCGGCGAATTCCCCCGTCACTGGCAAGACGCGGCGCGGACCGAAATCGTTCCCTGACGGTGTGTCGCGTTCCAGGTCCCTTGAGTTAGCCGGTGACCAGGCGATTAGGCTCGACGTCACACACCCGGCGAGCAGCAGTTACGAAGGATCGAGGACCGGACGTGGACTACGTCGAGCACGTCACCGAACTGGTGGGCAACACACCCCTGGTGCGGCTTAACGCGGTGGCCAGCGGGCAGACCCCGGTGCTGGCCAAGGTCGAGTACCTGAACCCCGGCGGCAGCGTGAAGGACCGCATCGCGCTGCGCATGATCGAGGCCGCCGAGGCATCCGGCGAACTGCGCCCCGGCGGCACGATCGTGGAGCCCACCTCCGGCAACACCGGCGTGGGCCTGGCGATGGTCGCCCAGCGCAAGGGCTACCGCTGCGTGTTCGTCTGCCCGGACAAGGTCAGCGAGGACAAGCGCAACGTCCTCAAGGCCTACGGCGCGGAGGTCGTGGTGTGCCCGACGGCGGTGCCGCCGGAGCACCCGGACTCCTACTACAACGTCTCCGACCGCCTGGTCCGGGAGATCGACGGCGCCTGGAAGCCGAACCAGTACGCCAACCCGGCCAACCCGGAGTCGCACGTGCACTCCACCGGCCCGGAGATCTGGGAGCAGACCGGCGGCAAGGTGACGCACTTCGTGGCGGGCATCGGCACCGGCGGCACCATCTCCGGCACCGGCTCGTACCTGAAGAAGGTCTCCGACGGTCGCGTGCAGGTCATCGGCGCCGACCCGGAGGGCTCGGTCTACTCCGGCGGCAACGGGCGGCCCTACCTGGTCGAAGGCGTCGGTGAGGACTTCTGGCCCACCACCTACGACCGGGACGTCTGCGACCGGATCATCGCGGTCTCCGACGCCGACTCGTTCGAGATGACCCGCCGGCTGGCCCGCGAGGAGGCGCTGCTGGTCGGCGGTTCCTGCGGGATGGCGGTCGCGGCGGCGCTGGAGCTCGCCGAGACGACCGGCCCGGACGACGTGATCGTCGTGCTGCTGCCCGACGGCGGCCGCGGCTACCTGACCAAGGTCTTCAACGACTCCTGGATGGCGTCCTACGGGTTCCTCTCGCCGGACCACGGCGGCGGTTCGGTCGGCGACGTGCTGCGCCGCAAGGACGGCACCATCCCGGACCTGGTGCACGTGCACCCGAGCGAAACCGTGGCCGACGCCGTCGCGATCCTCCGCGAGTTCGGCGTGTCGCAGATGCCCGTGGTCAGCGCGGAGCCGCCGATCATGGCCGCTGAGGTGGTCGGCGCGGTCAACGAGCGGGACCTGCTCGACGCGCTGTTCGCCGGCCGCGCGAACCTCGCGGACCGGGTGGAACTGCACATGTCGCCGCCACTGCCGACGATCGGCGCGGGCGAGGAGATCAGCGCGGCGATGTCCGCGCTGGCCGGTGCCGACGGGGCCATGGTGTTGATCGACGGCAAGCCCGCGGGCGTGGTGACCCGGCAGGATGTGCTTGGATTCATCGCCGGCCGATGACGACTTGTTACGGAACGGCACTACGCTGCAGGTCGATCAGCTAGCGTGTGTGATCGCATGCCCCAGACTTCGCATTACGCCCCGAGGGAGTAGGACAACCCGATGAGCTCTCCGCAGCCGCCGGACGGCGGTCAGCAGGGTTCGGACCCCATCTCGAACCGGATGGACCCGCAGGACCCCAACCAGGCCGGCAGCGACGCGACGCAGGTCGTGAGGCCTGTCCAGCCGCAGGGCCAGCAGCCACCGTCCGACTCGACCCAGGTCGTGCCGCCGTCGATGCAGCCGCCGCAGCCGATGTACCAGCAGCCGGGCCTCGCCGGCCAGGGCGCTAGTGCCGAGGCGACCGCGATGGTGCCGCCGTCGATGCAGCCCCCGCAGCCGATGTACCAGCAGCCCGGCACCCAGAGCCAGCCGGGCGGCTTCCCCTCGCAGCCGCAGGGCACGCCCAGCGGTGGCTTCCCGGCCCCGCAGGCCCAGGGCGGCTTCGGCGCCCAGCCGCCGCAGGCCAGCTACGGCCAGCCCGCGGCCCAGGGCCAGGGCAGCAAGGGCCTGGCCCTGACCGCCGGTTGGGTCGCGACGGTCATCGGTGGCATCGGCGCCATCTTCAACCTGATCGGCTTGCTCGGCCTCGGCGCGACGTACGCCTGGCTGGAGCAGAGCACCGCTGACCTCGAGCAGTACAAGGACCTCGGCATCGAGATGCCCGAGATCAACCTCCCGCCGTACGGCCTGATGATGACGCTGTACATCGGGTTCCTGATCGCCAGCCTCGTGCTGCTGGCCGGCGGGATCATGGTCATCCTCAAGAAGAACATCGGCCCGATCCTGGTCGTGGCCGCTTCGGGTCTGTACGCCATCTGCCAGCTGGTGACCCTCTTCACCGGCTTCGTCAGCGGCATCTCCATCGTCGGCACCATCGTGGCCATCCTGATCGCCGCGGGGATCGGTGTGCTGGCGTTCCTGCCGGGCACCCGGCAGTACGTCGCCGCCGGTTCCGGCGTGCCGGCTCCGGCCGCCGCCGGTGGCTTCGGCCAGCCCGGTCAGCCGGGTGGCTTCGGCCAGCCGGGCCAGCCGCAGCAGTTCGGCCAGCCGGGCCAGCAGCCCGGTGGCTTCCCGCCCGCCGGCGGGCAGCAGCCGCCGCAGCCCCCGCAGTGGTGACGAGCTGATCCACGGAAGCGGCCCCCGACCTGCCCGGTCGGGGGCCGTTTCGCATCGCGGACCCGAGTCGGCGGATCGGCCGCCGGGCCGTACGCTGCTCCACATGAGTGACGGCTTCGCCACCCGCGCGATTCACGCGGGCCAGGAGGCAGACCCGACGACCGGTTCGGTGATCGTGCCGATCCACGCCACGTCGACCTACGCGCAGGACGGCGTGGGCGGCATGCGCGGCGGCTACGAGTACTCCCGCACCGGCAATCCGACCCGCACCGCGCTGGAGGAATGTCTGGCGGCGCTGGAGGGCGGCCGGCACGGGCGCGCGTTCGCCTCGGGCATGGCGGCCACCGACGCGGTGCTGCGCGCCACCCTCAAGCCGGGCGATCACCTGGTCATCCCGGACGACGCCTACGGCGGCACGTTCCGGCTGGTGGACAAGGTGCTCACCGCCTGGGGCGTCGAGTACACGCCCGCCCCGGTGTCCGATGTGGACGCGGTGCGGGCGGCGATCCGGCCGAACACCAAGGTGATCTGGGTCGAGACGCCCACCAACCCGCTGCTCAACATCGGCGACATCGCCGCCCTGGCGCAGGTTTCCCGCGACGCGGGCACGAAGCTGGTCGTGGACAACACCTTCGCCTCGCCGTACCTGCAGCAGCCGCTGGAGCTCGGCGCGAACGTCGTGGTCCACTCGACCACCAAGTACCTGGGCGGGCACTCCGACGTGGTCGGCGGCGCGGTGATCACCTCCGACGACGAGCTCGCCGAGCAGGTCGCGTTCCTGCAGAACGGGGCGGGCGCGGTGCCCGGGCCGTTCGACGTGTTCCTGACGCTGCGCGGCATCAAGACCCTCGCGGTGCGGATGGAGCGGCACAGCGCCAACGCCGAGCGCATCGTCGCCGCGCTGACCGGCCACCCGAAGGTCTCGAAGGTGCTCTACCCGGGCCTGCCGGAACACCCCGGCCACGAGGTGGCGGCGAAGCAGATGCGCCACTTCGGCGGGATGATCTCCTTCCTGCACGCCGACGGCGAGGAGGCGGCGCTGGAGGTCTGCTCGCGGACCCGGCTGTTCACCCTGGCCGAGTCGCTGGGCGGCGTGGAGTCGCTGATCGAGCACCCGGGCCGGATGACGCACGCGAGCACGGCCGGCTCGATGCTGCAGGTCCCGTCCGACCTGGTGCGGCTGTCGGTCGGCATCGAAGAGGCCGACGACCTGGTCGAGGACCTCCTGACGGCCCTCGGCTGACGACGAACCACCTGGGGAGGCCGCGATTCCACCGGGAATCGCGGCCTCCCCGGTCTCAGCGTTCGAGGGCCGGGTCGCCGCTGCCGAGCGGGCGGGTGTCGGCCGGTTGGCGGGGGTTGACCGGGAGGTCGTCCGGTTTCAGGCAGCCGCCGATCAGCTCCACCACGCCGTCGCGCGATCGGTAGGAGCCCGGTTCGTCGCAGCCGGACTGGAGCACCGCGAACACCGCCGCGCCGGACAGGGCCGCGGCCGTGACGAATCCGGTGACCAGCGGGAACGCGCCATTCGTTGGCATCAGCCGCGCCATGCTTCCTCCCGTGTGCAGCCCCGGCACCGACGTCGGGCAGCGGACCTCGCGACACCTGGCCGGTGTACGCCGATGATCGCTGATCGTTCGAATCCCCGCCGCGACAGCTCGCCCCCACCAGCCTTCGTCGCGGTGCCGTCCGGTTGCGGGTGACCGGCCGCTTCTCCGAGGGTACCGAACGTGTTACCCGGGTCGCTTGCGTTTCGCGGTGGCACGATTGGCCCATGCGGCTGGTCGATCTGGACCGAATCCGCGACGCCGGGGAGCAGCTCGCCGGGATCGCGCGGCGCACGCCGCTGGAACACTCCCGGGTGCTCGGCGAGCACTGCGGCGGCGAAGTCTTCCTGAAGTGCGAAAACCTCCAGCGCACCGGCTCGTTCAAGCTCCGCGGCGCCTACGTGCGGCTGCTGGCGTTGGACGAGGCGCGCCGGGCCGCCGGGGTCGTCGCGGCGAGCGCCGGGAACCACGCGCAGGGCGTTGCGCTCGCGGCAACGTTGCTCGGCATCCACGCCACGGTGTTCATGCCGGTGCGCGTGCCGCTGCCGAAGCTCGCGGCCACCAAGTCCTACGGCGCCGACGTCCGGCTGCACGGCGCGGTGCTGGAGGAGACGCTCGCCGCGGCACGGGAGCACGCGCAGCAGACCGGGGCGGAGTTCATCCACCCCTACGACCATCCCGACATCGTCGCCGGTCAGGGCACTGTCGGGCTGGAGATCCTGGAGCAGTTGCCGGAGGTCCGCAGCATCGTGGTGCCCACCGGGGGCGGCGGGCTGGTCTCGGGCATCGCCGCGGCGGTGAAGGCGGAGCACCCGCACGTCAGGGTGCTCGCGGTGCAGGCCGAGCAGGCCGCGGCGTGGCCGGTTTCGCTGGCGGCGGGCAAACCGGTGCGGCTGGCCGAAACCCAGACGATGGCCGACGGGATCGCGGTCGGCGAGCCCGGCCCGGTGACGTTCGCGCACGTCGCGGAGCTGGTCGACGGGGTGCTGACGGTCAGCGAGGAGGCCCTGTCCAGGGCCCTGCTGCTGTGCCTGGAGCGGGCGAAGCTGGTGGCCGAGCCCGCCGGGGTCGCCTCGGTCGCGGCGCTGCTGGAGCACCCCGAGCAGGTCCGCTCGCCGACCGTGGCGGTGCTCTCCGGCGGCAACATCGACCCGCTGCTGCTGCTCCAGCTGATCCAGCACGGCATGGGCTCGGCGGGCCGCTACCTGTCGCTGCGGGTGCGGCTGCCGGATCGGCCCGGCTCGCTGGCGGGCCTGCTGGCGAAGCTGGGCGAGCTGTCGGCGAACGTGCTCGACATCGAGCACTCGCGGATCTCCGGCGCCCTTGCGCTGGGCGAGGTGGACGTGGAGATATCGCTGGAAACCCGCGGCCCCGAGCACCGCCACTACGTGGTCGAGGAGCTCGGGGCCGCGGGCTTCACCGTCGCCGCCGAAGGCTGACGCCCGGCCATGGGTGCGGTGGGTTGGCCGGGCCGGCCTCCGGAGCGGCGTTCCGGCAGGTCCGAAGGCCGTGGGTCTTCTGGGGCGCGATGGCGGCACAAAAGACCCACAGGACCGTGACCAGCGGAAACATCGAATCCTGGAATTCCAGGAGGTCAGAGGTTGCCGCGGCGTTCCTGCTCGCGCTCGATCGCTTCGAAGAGCGCCTTGAAGTTGCCCTTCCCGAAGCCCAGCGAACCGTGCCGCTCGATCAGCTCGTAGAACACCGTCGGCCGGTCGCCGATCGGCTTCGTGAAGATCTGCAGCAGGTAGCCGTCCTCGTCGCGGTCGACCAGGATGCCGTGCTCCTTCAGCGTCTCGATCGGCACCCGCACCTGGCCGATCCGCGCCCGCAGCTCCGGGTCGTCGTAGTAGGCGTCCGGGGTGTTCAGGAACTCCACGCCGGCGGCCCGCATCGCGGTGACGGTCTTGATGATGTCGCCGGTGGCCAGCGCGATGTGCTGGCAGCCGGAGCCCCGGTAGAACTCCAGGTACTCGTCGATCTGCGACTTGCGCTTGCCGACGGCCGGCTCGTTGAGCGGGAACTTGACCCGGTGGTTGCCGTTGGCCACCACCTTGCTCATCAGCGCCGAGTAGTCGGTGGCGATGTCGTCGCCGACGAACTCGGCCATGTTCACGAAGCCCATGACCCGGTTGTAGAACTCGACCCAGCTGTCCATCTGGCCGAGCTCGACGTTGCCGACGCAGTGGTCCACGGCCTGGAACAGCCGCTTGGGCGCGTCGGCGGGCTTGACGTAGCTGCCCTGCTGAACGACGTATCCGGGCAGGTAGGGGCCGGTGTAGCGGCTGCGGTCGAGCAGCGTGTGCCGCGTCTCGCCGTAGGTGGCGATGGCCGCCGTCCGGATCGTGCCGTGCTCGTCGGACACGTCGTGCGGCTCTTCGAGCACCGTGGCGCCCTGGGCGCGGGCGTGCTCCACGCACTTGTCGACGTCGAGCACCTCCATCGCCAGGTCCACCACGCCGTCGCCGTGCCGGCGGTGGTGGTCGGCGAGCGGGCTGTCCGGGTCCACCGCGCCCTTCAGCACGAACCGGGCCGACCCGGACTTCAGCACGTAGGCCTTGTGGTCGCGGTTGCCGTGCTCGGGACCGGAGTAGGCGATCAGCTCCATGCCGAACGCGACCTGGTAGAACAGCGCGCTCTGGGTGGCGTTGCCGACGACGAACACCACTGCGTCGAGTGCCTTGACCGGGAACGGGTCCTTCGACTCGTCGTGTTCGACGAGGCCGACGAGGCGCTTCATCTGGTCGAACGTGACGTCGTCGAGCTGCTCGGTCTGGCTGCCGTGGTTGACGGTGCCGGTCACGATGTCCTCCCGTTGTTCGCCGAAGCGGTGACGAGGCTCAGCGTGCGCTGGGCAGGTCATCCTGAGCAACACTCGTTGATTTCGCTGCGCAACCTGTTCAGTATTCAAGCCGAACCGCTGGCTGGATTGGTCAACCTGAACAAGGGGTGTGACATGGCTCCCAATGCCGAGGGTCTGGACGCGTTGGACGCCAGGCTGCTGCTGTTGCTGTCCGACGAACCCCGCCTCGGGGTGCTGGAGTGCTCGCGGCGGCTCGGCGTGGCGCGAGGCACCGTGCAGGCGCGGATGGATCGGCTGGTGCAGCGCGGCGTCCTGCTCGGCTTCCCGCCGGAGCTCGACCTGGCGGCGATGGGCTACGGCCTGACGGCCTTCGCGGTGCTGGAGATCGCCCAGGGGCACCGGGGCCTGGTGGCGGATCAGCTGGGGGCGATCGACGAGGTGTGCGAGGTGCACGCGACGACGGGGCAGGGGGACTTGTTCGTGCGGATGGTCGCGCGCTCCAACGCCGACCTGCAGCGGGTCATCGACGAGATCGTCGGGGTGGCCGGGGTGCGGCGCACCTCGACATCGATCGCCCTGTCCACACCGGTCGCGCCGCGCGTCCGCCCGCTGCTGGAGCGCCTAGCCGCAGAGGACGACCGGCCGGAGGCCTGACGCCCGGCGGGCGAAAAAACCGCGGGCGCCCCCTGGAACGGGGACGCCCGCGGTCTCGGTGTCAATCCTTGAACACGTTCTTTCATTAAAGCGGCGCAGCCGCTTAGCCCACCCTCGCAGGGGGCCGCTACGCAAGCCGACCCGAGCGGACCCTTGAGCTCAGCCGGCGAAGGGCTCGGCCTTGACCAGGGTCACCGACATGGTGCCGCCGTTGGGCAGCTCGTACTCCCGGGTCTCGCCCTCCTTGGCGTCCAGCAGCGCGCGGCCCAGCGGCGAGTTCGGGGAGTAGACCTCCAGCTCGCCGTGCGCGCCCTCCTCGCGGGTGGCCAGCAGGAACTTCTCGGTCTCGTCCTCGCCGTCGTAGCGGACCGTCAGCACCGAGCCGGGCCGGGCGATGCCGGACTCGGTGGGCACGTCGCCGACCTTGGCGGTGCGCAGCAGTTCCTGCAGCTGGCGGATGCGGGCCTCGATCTGCCCCTGCTCCTCGCGGGCCGCGTGGTAGCCGCCGTTCTCCCGCAGGTCGCCTTCCTCGCGGGCCTCGTTGATCTTCGCGGCGATCGCCGGGCGGTTGGCCACGAGCTCGTCCAGCTCTCCCTTGAGCCGGTCGTAAGCATCCTGGGTCAGCCAGGTCACCTGGGTCTCGCTCACGGTCACCACTCCTCGTCGACTGCGGCCCGCGTTTGCCCACGGGCGAATTGCATTTCCGCACCTTTGATTTCTCGGCCATTGGCCAAGTAACGGAAAAACACGGCCCGCGCGGGACCGTGCTGAAGTCGACAATAGCACGAAGCAACACACCCCGGGGCGGGATTTTCCCTGCACCCGGCGTGGTACGCCGGTGTTCACCCAGTTGGCCGTAGGTGGGTGGACAAATATTCAGGAACGTTGTAAGTGCAGCCGTACACCTCCCCAGTGCCCGCCAGGGCGGAGGTCCGCAGCACAGTCTCCTGCCTGGTGGTGCCGTCCGCAGGTTGGATCAGGACTTCTTTGCGACCGACTTCCACGCCGGATTTGGCGCGGGCGCGCACCACGCAGTCGGCGGGCCGCTGTGGCTCATCGCGCTGCACTTCGAGCACGATGCGCACGGAGTGGTCGTCGATCGCTTCGAAGGCGATCTGCTCGCCCTTGATCGGGGCGCTGCCGAGGTTGCGATAGCCCACGATCGCCACGCCCACCAGGGCGACCAGCACGACCGAGATCAGCGCCCAGCGGAGGGCCGGGCGCGGGCGCGTGCGAGCACGCGATCCGTACCGGTCCTGCGGGATCTGCTGGTTCGTCACCGGGGCTGGACGGCCTTTCGACTTCGGGCTTCGCCACCGCCCGCGGACGGGTGATGCGGGGGCTGGCGCCGAGCAAGTCGGACCCACCGGGAACAATGGGACCCGACATCCACGTTAAGTATCCCTGGGGTGTCCCGCGGCCTGTCAGCGGGGCCGTGTTCATGAGAGATGCTTGCAAAGCAGGAGGGGATTACCCGGCGATGGCGGACAAGCTGCGGCTGATGACGGTGCACGCGCACCCGGATGACGAGTCCAGCAAGGGTGCCGCGACGACCGCGCGTTACGTGGCCGATGGGCACGAAGTGATGGTTGTCACCTGCACCGGCGGTGAAGCGGGCAGCATCCTCAACCCGGCCATGGACCGGCCGGAGGTCGTCGAGAACCTGACGGAGGTCCGCCGCGCGGAGATGGCCGAGGCGGCCAAGATCCTCGGCGTGCAGCACCGGTGGCTCGGCTTCGTCGACTCCGGGCTGCCGGAGGGCGACCCGCTGCCCCCGCTGCCGGACGGCGTCTTCGCGACCGTGCCGATGGAGGTCTCGACCCGCGAGCTGGTCAAGGTGGTGCGGGAGTTCCGCCCGCACGTCGTGATCACCTACGACGAGAACGGCGGCTACCCGCACCCGGACCACATCCGGTGCCACGAGATCTCGGTGGCGGCGTTCGACGCGGCCGGTGACCCCGACCTGTACCAGGACGCGGGCGAGCCGTGGCAGCCGCTGAAGCTGTACTACTCGCACGGCTTCTCCCGCAAGCGCATGCAGCTGTTCCACGAGGCGCTGCTGGCCAGGGGCATGGAGTCCCCGTACGGCGAGTGGCTGGCCAAGTGGGACTCGACCCGCCCCGATCCGGACGAGCGGGTCACCACGCGGGTCGAGTGCGGGGAGTACTTCGAGCAGCGCGACGACGCGCTGCGCGCCCACGCGACCCAGATCGACCCGACCAGCCGCTGGTTCGCGGTCCCGCTCGACATCCAGCGCGAGCTGTGGCCGACCGAGGACTACGAACTGGTGCGCTCGCTGGTCGACACCACGTTGCCGGAGGACGACCTGTTCTCCGGTGTGCAGGAGAAGGTATGCGCATGAGTGCCACGGAAGCGGTCACCTATGTGCTCGCGCAGACTCCCGTCCCCGTGACGCCGGACCCGGGCGGCCAGGGCGAGGACTTCGGCAAGTCCTCCCCGGTGGGGCTGGTGCTGCTGGTGGTGTTCGCCATCGCGGTGGTGTTCCTGATCCGCTCGATGACCAAGCACCTGAAGAAGGTGCCGGTGGTCTTCGACGAGCAGAAGGCAGCGGCGGCGGCCCCGGCGAGGGTGAAGCGAGCCGAAGCGGAGCCGGCGGAAGAACCCGAAGCCGAGCAGGGCGAGGCGAAGCCGGGCAAGGGCGAAGCCTCCTAGCGAGGCGAAGCAGGAGCGGGGCCATCCGGAGTGCCGGATGGCCCCGCTCGCTTTCCGGGTCAGGTTTCCAGCGGATGCGGGAGCCAGGCCACCCGGAGGCTGGTGCCGGTTCCGATCCTCCGGTCCAGGCGTGCTTCACCTGCGTCCCGCGGGCGCTCGCCGAGGCCGCTGGCGCCCCAAGTGATCCCGGGCGCGTCCTTCAAGATCAACCGGTACGCGTCGTGGCTGAGCCTTGAGACGATCTGGTCTCGGCTTCGTTCGAGGTCCGCGTTGTAGGCGAGGACCACGTGGAGGCCGATCGTCTCGGCGTGCGGCAGCAACTCGTCCAGACCGCAAAGCGTGTTCAAGCCCTCCTCGCGGCGCACTAGGTCGAAGTCGTCCACCACGAGGAACGCCTTCGGCCCGACCCACGACTTGGGTTCGCCGCCCGCATCCGGAAGCCGTTTGCGCAGAGCTGCGGTGAAGTCCGTCAGGTCGCTCCTGGCCTGGCCGGCCGCACGGGCGTACGACAAGGTGTGGCTGTCGGGCAGCAGGGCGTGGTGGTGCTCGCGCCGGTAGTCGACCACCAGCGCCATCGCTTCCTTCGCCGGGTACGCCGCGATCCCGCGCAGCACGTTGCGGATCACGGTGCTCTTGCCTGCTTCGTGTCCACCCGCGATCAGCACGTGGCGGTGGCGGTCTCCGTTCAGCGTCAGGATGACCGGCTTGCCGTGGCCGTCGATGCCGATGGGGAAGGCGTCCGGCTCGGCCTCGGGGAGTTCGTCGTAGCCGACGAACTCCGGTGGGCGGCGCAGTTGGGCAGGTCGGTCGCCGGGCCAGGACTTGCTGATGAGCTGGACGAGCTCGCGGGTCTTCGCGTCGAGGTCCGCTGGAAGGGGCTCGTCGGCGTAGGCCGGTAGGTCATCGCCCAGCACTGGGACGTTGATCGCGCAGCGGAGTCCACTGTGGAGTCCGCTGCCGGGCTTGTCCGGCGGGACGGAGTCGGCGTGCTCGGGGGAGATCAACGAGTCCCGCCGGTCCGCCAGCCGCAGCTCGATGCGGCCGCCCGCGAGGTCGCGCAGCTCGCGGGCCAGGTCGTCCCAGCGGTTGGCGGTGACGACCACGTGGATGGCGTAGGACAGGCCGCGCCGGGCGAGGCGCAGGATCCGATCGGCGAGGCCGGGGTGCTGGTGCACTTCGGGCCAGCCGTCGACGACGAGGAAGTGGTCGGTCGCGGCCTCGCCGAGCGGATCTTCGCGGCGGCGTCGGCGGAACTCGTCGGCCGAGTCGATGCCGTGCTGCGCGAAGGACTTCTCCCGCTTGGCGAGCAGCGTTTCGAGTTCCTCGACGGCAAGCGCCACGAAGTCCGAGTCGTGGCTGGCGGTCACCACCCTGGTGTGCGGCAGGTCGCGCAGCGAGGCCAGCCCGCCGCCGCCGAAGTCCAGGCAGTGGAAGCGGACTTCGGCCGGGGTGTGGGTGAGCGCCAAGGTCAGCAGGGTCGTGCGCACGGCGGTCGACTTCCCGCTGCGCGGTCGACCGACGATCGCGACGTTGCCATCCGAGCCGGCGAAGTCCAGCAGCAGCGGCTCGTGCCGGTGGTGGAAGGGGTTGTCGAGCACACCGATCGGAACGATCAGCGGGGTCTCCGGCTTGGCGTTGAAGCCCCGTTCCTCGGTGGCCTCCAGCGGTAGGTCGATTCCGGCCGGTGGTTCGCCCGGCGGCGGCAGGATGAGCTGCCGGGCCGGCGGGCCTTGCCCCCGGACCCGCTCGGCGAAGATCTGGGGAATCGTCTGGAAGTAGTCGCTCTGGGGCGTCCCGTGCGGCAGGTCGGTGTAGGCGGCGCGGAAGCGGATCGGTTCCTGGCGCGGGCGTACCAGGTGCCCGTGGCCCGGGGAATCGGGCAGTTCGCGAGCGCGGCCGATGAGCTTGACCGCGTCCGCTTCGCTGGTCCGCAGCACGATGCGGGTCGCGGTTGCGCCCGCGAGCTGCGGGATCTGCTCCGCCGAGGTCGCGGTGTAGACCGGCTTGATCCCCGCGTACCCGTGGCGGATCAGCTGCTCGATGGTGGCGGCGAACCCGGGCCGGTCGCGGAGAACGCCCGGCAGGTCGTCGATCGCGACCAGCAGCATCGGCACCGGCTCGGCATCGGCCTCCGGCTGGAGGCGTTGGTAATCAGCGAAGTTCTTGACCTCCCACCGATTGAACTGCTCGACTTGCCAGGCGAGCAGGCCGGTCAGCGCCTCGTCGAACCGCCGGCCGGTGAGGTCGTTCGAGCGCATCGGTTCGGCGAGCGCAGTGTGCGGGATCGGGTGGAGCGAGCGCCAGACCTGGTCGTTGTGCTCGCGGCTGATGCAGGCGAAGTTGACCGCGGCGGAGGAGTGCGTCGCGGCCAGCCCGTACAGGATCGTGCGCAACAGCTCGGACTTCCCGGACCCCGCGGAACCGAAAATGCCAACGGCGCTGCCGGTTTCCTTGAAGTCGAGGTGCACCGGCCTGCCGTGATCGTCAACGCCGATGGCGATCCGGTACCGCTCCTCGGAGCCGCGAGGCCGCCAGGCCCGGTCGAGCTCGACATGGGCCGGATCGCCGAATCCGACGAGGTCGAACAGGTTGATCGGCTCCTCCGGCTGCGCCTGGGTGCGAAGCACCTGCGTCGCTTCGGCGTTCGGAGGCGGCGCGACCGGTCGCGGAGCGGGCGGCGGAGGCGGCATGGGAGGCCGACCGGCGGGAGGGCCGGGCGGCATGCCGGGGTGCGGCGGCGGCATGGGGCGGTGGGGCGGCTGGAACGGCGGATGCCCTGGCTGCAAAGGAAACTCCCCCTGATCGATCACCTGCGCAAAGGCACCGTATCCGACTGGGTGGCCGCCCTCGGCCGGACGAGCGGGTTCGCCATGACGTCGTGAGCATTCCCGGTCAGGCGTCGTGGACCTGGGTGAATGCGCCGGTGTGCTGGTCTCGGATGCGGGCTCCCGCTTCCGGGGCGGTGACGTGCAGTTCCGTCGCCCCTGGTAGCAGCCACTCAGGCGGGTTCGGCGTTCCCGCCAGCGCCCATGCCGCCTGGCGGGCCGCGCCTCGGGCGACGTACTCCGCCGGTGCGGGCACCGTGACCGGCACGCCGAAGATCAGCGGCGCCGCCGCCTGCACCGCCCGCGACTGCGCCGCGCCGCCGATGAGCAGCACCTTGCCCACCTCGACGCCCTCCGCGCGCAGCGCGTCGACGCCGGCCGCGAGCCCGCACAGCATCCCCTCCACCGCGGCCCGCGCGAGGTTCTCCGGCGTCATGTTGTCCCGCCGGAGCCCGGTGAGGGTTCCGGCGGCGTCCGGCAGGAACGGCGTGCGCTCGCCGTCCAGGTACGGCAGCAGCGCAAGCCCGCCCGCACCGGGCTCGGCCCGGCGCGCCAGCTCGTCGAACTCGGCCATCTCGACACCGAGCATCGCCGTCGTCGCGGTGAGCACCCGGGCCGCGTTGAGGGTGCACACCAGCGGCAGGAAAGCGCCCGTCGCGTCGGCGAATCCGGCGATCTGGCCGCCCGGGTCCGCGCTCGGCCGATCCGCCCGGGCGAACACCGTGCCGCTCGTGCCCAGCGACACCACGACGTCGCCGGACCGGACGTCCAGGCCCAGCGCGGCGCCCATGTTGTCGCCCGTTCCGGCCGACACCAACTTGCCGTCCCGGGTGTGCCCGGCTGCTTCCGCCGGGCCGAGGACCCGTGGCGTTCGGGGCGTCCGGCCGCCGAACGCGGTGGTCAGCACGTCCTCCCGGTACCGGCCTTCGCGGGGCGACCAGTAGCCGGTGCCCGACGCGTCGCCGCGGTCGGTGACGAACTCGCCGGTCAGCCGCCAGGTCAGCCAGTCGTGCGGCAGCAGCACGTCGGTCACCCGGTCGGCCAGGTGCGGCTCGTGCTCGGCCAGCCACCGCAGCTTGCTGGCGGTGAAGCTGGCGACCGGCACCGAGCCGATCGCCTCCGCGCACGCCTGCGGCCCGCCGAGCTCCTCGGCCAGGTCGATCGCGGCCTGCGCGGAGCGGTTGTCGTTCCACAGCAGCGCGGGCCGCACCGGCACGCCCTGCTCGTCCAGCGCCACCATGCCGTGCTGCTGGGCGGCGATGCCGATGGCCGCCACGTCGTCGAGGAGGCCGTCGGAAGCCGCGGCCAGCGCCCGCCACCAGTCCTCCGGGTCGGCGACCGTGCCGTCCGGGTGCGGCGCACGGCCCTCCCGCAGCACGGTTCCGGTGTCGGCGTCGCAGACCACGACCTTGGTGGACTGCGTGGAGGAGTCGATTCCGGCGACCAGGTTCATCGCGCCGCTCCCATTTTGTCCACAGTGGAATTACTTGCTCGCATCGTTTCCTCGGATGGTTCTGCCGTCACGGCGGGGCCCGCACCACGGTGCCGGAGGCGCGGATCGTGGCGAGTTCGTGCTCGGGCGTGGCGTCGTCGGTGACGACGAGGTGTCGCGGTGCACAGGACGTACACGTCATCGAGCACGGCGCGGCCCGGCGGCCGCCCTCTTCCCATCGCTACTCCTGCGGGCGCGCGACGGCATCCACCGCGGTCTCGTCGCGCGTTCGCACAGCGTCGAGGCGCATGGTCGTCATCCGCCGCTCCTCAAGATCCGCGAGTGGCCGTAAGTATTAGCAGAGATGCCGTCGGTTGTAACACGTTCTGTGAGAAATCGGCGCGGTCGCGGCCGGGTGCCCGGAGGGGCGGGGCTGGGTGCGCCCGGTTCGGCGAAGTGGGAGGCTGGGCGCATGGCGAACCGGCTTGCGAACGCGACCAGCCCCTACTTGCTCCAGCACGCCGACAACCCGGTCGACTGGTGGCCGTGGTCGCCCGAGGCGTTCGCCGAGGCGCGGCGGCGGGACGTGCCGGTGCTGCTGTCCGTCGGCTACGCCGCCTGCCACTGGTGCCACGTGATGGCGCACGAGTCGTTCGAGGACCCGGAGATCGCGCGGGTGATGAACGAGCACTTCGTGAACATCAAGGTGGACCGCGAGGAACGGCCGGACATCGACGCGGTCTACATGGAGGCCACCCAGGCGATGACCGGGCAGGGCGGCTGGCCGATGACCTGCTTCCTCACCCCGGGAGGCGAGCCCTTCCACTGCGGCACCTACTACCCGACGGCGCCCATGGGCGGCATGCCCTCGTTCGGCCAGCTGCTGCACGCCGTGGCGCAGGCCTGGGAAGGCCGCGGCGAAGAGGTCCGGAAGGCCGCCGCCCGGGTGGTGGAGCAGCTGGCCGCGCAGCGCGCCCCGCTGCCGGAGTCCATTTTGGACGAGGAGGTGCTGGCCGGTTCGGTCTCCCGGCTGCACGCGGAATTCGACGCGGCCCACGGCGGATTCGGCGGCGCGCCGAAGTTCCCGCCGTCGATGGTGCTGGAGTTCCTGCTGCGCCACCACGAACGGGCCGGCGTGCCGGACGGCGAGAACGCCGCGCTGGAACTGGCCGAAGCGACCTGCTCGGCGATGGCCCGCGGCGGCATCTACGACCAGCTGGCGGGCGGCTTCGCGCGCTACAGCGTCGACGCCGCGTGGGTGGTGCCGCACTTCGAGAAGATGTTGTACGACAACGCCTTGCTGCTCCGCGTGTACGCGCACCTCGCCAGGATCGGCAGCCCGCTCGGCGAGCGGGTGGCCCGCGAGACGGCCGAGTTCCTGCTGCACGACCTGCGAACGCCGGAAGGCGGCTTCGCGGCATCGCTGGACGCCGACACCGAAGGCGTCGAAGGGCTCACCTACGTGTGGACGCCGGACCAGCTGCGCGAGGTGCTCGGGCCGGTGGACGGCGACTGGGCGGCGGAGCTGTTCGAGGTGACCGAGACCGGCACCTTCGAGAACGGCGCATCGACGCTGCAGCTCAAGCGGGACCCGGACGACCACGCCCGCTGGCGCCGGGTGCGCGACAGCCTCCGCGAAGCCCGCGACCAGCGCCCGCAGCCGGGAAAGGACGACAAGGTCGTCACCGCCTGGAACGGCATGGCGATCACGGCGCTCGCCGAGGCCGCTGCGGTGCTCGACGAGCCGAGCTGGGTCGAGGCGGCGGCGCAGGCGGCGGATCTGCTGCTGGAGCGGCACCTCGTCGACGGCAGGTTGCGGCGCACGTCCCGCGACGGAGTGGTCGGAACGGCGGCGGGGGTGCTGGAGGACTACGGCTGCTTCGCGGACGGGCTCCTCGCGCTGCACCAGGCGACCGCCGAGCCGCGATGGCTCGATGCGGCGTGCGGACTGCTGGACACGGCCCTGCAGCAGTTCGCCGACGCCGACCACCCGGGCATGTTCCACGACACGGCGGCCGACGCCGAGTCCCTCGTCCGGCGTCCCTCCGATCCCACCGACAACGCCAGCCCCTCCGGGGCCTCGGCGATCGCCTCGGCCCTGCTCGCCGCTGCCGCGCTCGCCGGCCCGGACGCCGCCGGGCGCTACCGCGCGGCGGCGGAGCAGGCGCTCGGCCGCGCCGGGCTCCTCGCGCAGCGCGCTCCCCGCTTCGCGGGTCACTGGCTCAGCGTCGCCGAGGCCCGCGCACACGGCCCGCTGCAGGTCGCGGTGGTCGGCGAAGCCGGCGACGCCGACCGCGCGGCGCTGATCGCCGCGGCGCGGCGGCACGCCCCAGGCGGAGCCGTGGCGCTGGCGGGGGAGCCGGAGGCGACCCGGGTGCCGCTGCTGGCGGAGCGGCCGCTGGTCGGCGGAGCCGCGGCGGCGTACGTGTGCCGGGGCTACGTGTGCGACCGCCCGGTGACGACGACCGAGGACCTCGTCGATTCGCTCACCCGCTGAGCTCACGACAGGAAGCGAACGGACCGTTCACCTCGATAGGTGAGGTGAGTGGTCCGTTCGCTTCATTTACCCGGAGCCACGGCGTGCTGTTGGTCTGGAGTGAACGGCCTGTTCGTTCCGATAGGTGAGGTGAGCGGTCCGTTCGCTCCCGCCAGCGGAGCGTGCCCCGGTTTCGCCGCGAGCCGAACGGCAACCCTACCCACCTGCGATGTAAGCGTGTAATCCTGTAATCAGGAGGTGGGAGTCATGCATTCGAGATTCGGACGAACGGCGCGCGGCCGAGGCAGGGGCGGGCCGCCGTGGGCTGGCGGTGGCCGGCGCAGCGAGCCGCCGACCGCCGCCGACGCCACGGCCTGGTTCACCGGGCGGCTGCCCGAGGGCTGGTTCGCCAGCGGTCCGGCGGTCACCGTCGACCGCGAGGAGATCCTGGTGGTCGGCGAACTGCCGCCGGTGGACGGCGAGTTCGCCGACGACGCCGAGCGCGCCGCAGCGGAGAGCGGGCGGATCGCCCGGTTCCGCGAGGAGACCCGCGAAGAGCGGATCGAGATCGCCCGCCAGGCGGAGCACCGCTACGGGCGCAAGGTCGCCTGGGGCGCCAGCCTCGGCGGCACCGAGGAACTGTTCACCACGCTGTCCGTGCCGGTGATGACCAGGCTGCACCAGCCCGAGCGCATGGTGCTGGACACGCTGGTGGACGCCGGGGTCGCGCGGTCCCGGTCCGAGGCGCTGGCCTGGGCGGTGCGGCTGGTCGGCAGGCACACCGAGGACTGGCTGGGCGAATTGCGCGAGGCCCTGTCCAAGGTCGACGAACTGCGCAACCGCGGCCCCGAGGGCGGCTGAGCAAGCGGAAGGGCCCGTGCTCACAACGTGAGCACGGGCCCTGACCTGGTGGAACGCGCGTCAGGCGTAGAGCGCGAGCCAGATCGCGATGTGGTGGCAGATCGCCGCCAGCGACACCGCCGAGTGGAAGAACTCGTGGTAGCCGAAGGTCTTCGGCCACGGGTCGGGCCACCGGGTCGCGTAGAAGATCGCGCCCGCCGTGTACATCAGCCCGCCGGCGATCAGCAGCACCAGCGCCGCCATCCCGGCGTTCTGCAGCAGGTCGGGGAACACGAACACGGCGACCCAGCCGAGCGCGATGTAGACCGGCACGCCGACCCAGCGCGGCGCGTTGGGCCAGGCGAGCTTCAAGATCACGCCGCCCAGCGCCCCGCCCCAGACGACGGCGAGCACCACCGCGCCCGTCGTGGGCTGCATGGCCACCATCGCGAACGGGGTGTAGGTGCCCGCGATGAACAGGAAGATCATCGAGTGGTCGAGCCGCCGCATCCAGGTGCGCGCGCCGATCGTCTTCCAGGTCTTGCGGTGGTAGAGGGCGCTGACGCCGAACAACCCCAGCACGGTCGCGACGTAGATGGAAGTGCCCACCGCGGCGGCGGCCGACACGGTCGAAGCGGCGAGGGCGATCAGCGTGGCACCGGCGGCGACGGACACCACCAGCGACCAGAAGTGGATCCAGCCGCGCATCCGCGGCTTGACGAATGCCGTCGGGCGGCGAGCGGTGAGGGCGCTAGTCACACGTCGAGGTTACGGGACCGTAGGTTCGGTGCGGAGACCTCGCACCCGCCCCTGTGATCGGAAGTGTCCAACGGCACTCGAAGGCGGGGTATCGCACATCCCGTCCGTGACCTGCGCGGCACGCTGAGCTGAGGTGGGGGCCACGGCCCGCCGGCTTCCGCGTAGGCTCATCGGGCGTGGCGCTCAAGGTTCGGTTGAAAGAACTCATCTACGACGTCTACGAGCGGCGGCTGCGCCGCAAGCTCGACGGGGTGGAGCACCCCAGGCACGTCGGCGTCATCCTGGACGGCAACCGCAGATGGGCCAAGGAAGCCGGCCTGGACGCCGCCCACGGACACCGCGCCGGCGCCCGCAAGATCGCCGAACTGCTCGGCTGGTGCGACGAAGCCGAGGTCGAGGTCGTCACGCTGTGGCTGCTGTCCACCGACAACCTCAACCGCACGTCCGAAGAGCTGAACGCGCTGATGGAGATCATCGCCGGGGTGGTGGACGAGCTCACCGACCCGGCCACGCCGTGGCGGGTGCGGATCGTCGGCGCCCTCGACGTGCTGCCCACCGAGACCGCCGCCCGGCTGTCCGCGGCGGCCCTGCGGACCAAGGGCCGCACGGGCATGCAGGTCAACGTGGCGGTCGGCTACGGCGGGCGCCGGGAGATCGCCGACGCCGTGCGCAAGCTGCTGCAGCAGCACGCCGAAGCGGGCACCACGATCGAAGAGCTCGCCGAGGTGCTCACCGTCGACCACATCGCCGAGCACCTCTACACGTCCGGACAACCCGACCCCGACCTGCTGATCCGCACGTCGGGGGAGCAGCGGCTGTCGGGCTTCATGCTGTGGCAGTCCGCGCACTCCGAGTTCTGGTTCACGGAGGCGTACTGGCCCGCCTTCCGCCGCGTCGACTTCACCCGCGCGCTCCGCGACTACGCGGTCCGGCACCGCCGCTTGGGCCGCTGACCCCGGGACGGCGGGAGGGCCAGGTCCCGCAGGACCTGGCCCTCCCGACGCGATTCGCCCTGGGTCAGTGGCCCTTGGGGTGGTCGACGATCGGCGCGTTGACGCAGTTGTTCAGCTGCGGCGACAGGATCGGCACGACGGCGCCGGCCACGGCGACGTTGTTGCCGCAGGCCTGGATCGGCAGGACGCTGACGTTGTTGTCGTTCAGGACGTTGATGCCGTCGTTGTCCGCGCTGTCGGCGTAGGCGACGGGGGCGAGGGCCAGCAGGCCGGCGGCGGCACCGGCGACGATCGCAGCCTTCTTCAGCACTAGGGTTCACTCTCCTTTGATTACCGCGGTATTCGGAGTTCACACCGGGGACTTCGGAAAGCCCGCGAGGTGGCCATCGAGTCTGGCGCGTTCCGGCAGAGAAGCTAACCCGGCGCGGGCCGGATTCCCAAACTCAGTAACACTATTGTGTGAACGCCAATCTCGTTTCCGCTCGTCGCGGCCCGGAATTCCGGCGGCGAGCGGACTTATGGCCCGTTTTCCGGAACGCAAAAAGGAGCGCCGGGGCAGGCCCGGCGCCCTTTTCGTCACCTAATTCCGCGTACCAGATCCAGGTGATCCGCCCGCTGGGTTCAGTAGCCCTTGGGGTGGTCGACGATCGGCGCGTTGACGCAGTTGTTCAGCTGCGGCGACAGGATCGGCACCACGGCGCCGAGGACAGCGACGTTGTTGCCGCAGGCCTGAACCGGCAGGACGCTCAGGTTGTTGTCGTTCAGGATGTTGATGCCGTCGTTGTCCGCGCTGTCGGCGTAGGCGACGGGGGCCAGGGCCAGCAGGCCCGCGGCGGCACCGGCGACGATCGCTGCCTTCTTGAGCACTTGGGAACTCCTTGTTGGATGGGATGAAGAGCGCGATCGAATTCCCGGCTGCGCACCCCAATGTTCAGCCGGGGTGATGCGCTCGGCGTGAAAGATATCCAGCCAAAGTGGAAAAACGACACCTTGTTAACACCATTGTGTGATCTTCAGGTGTCGCGGCCGTCCTTTTTGTTGCGTCGGCAAATGCGCGTGGTTTCTGCGAGTGCGGAAACGGGGACCACCGTTCCGCGTCCGCGAGCGCGCGGCGTAGTGTCCGGATGTGGACTCCGAAGCGCTCGTGGCCGAATACGTGCTCCTCGGGCTCAGATTCGACCGGCTCGTCCAGGGATTCGTGGACTCCTACACCGGCGACCCGGCGCTGCGGCGGCGGGTGCAGAACGAGGTGAGCCCCGACCCGGCGCGGCTGACCGCCGACGCGCGCCGCTTGCTCGCCGCGCTGCCGGAATCCGGCCTGGCCGAACCGCGCCGCCGGTTCCTCGCCGCGCAGCTCACCGCGCTGGAGTGCTCCGGGCGCAAGCTGGCCGGCGAGCAGGTGCCGTTCCCGGCGGAAGTGGAGGCGTACTTCCAGGTCACGCCGGCGCTCGGTGATCAGGACGAGTACCGCGAGGCACACCGCCTGCTGTCCGAGCTGCTGCCCGGCCGGGGCTCGCTGCCCGCGCGCCTGGCCGCCGTCCGCAGCCGGGACGCGGTGCCCGCCGACCGGCTCAAGGTCTGCGTCCAGGCACTTTCGAGCGCGCTGCGCGATCGCGTGCGCCGCCGCTTCGGCCTGCCGGTCCAGGAGGTCGTCGAGTACCAGATCGTGACCGACAAGCCCTGGAGCGGCTTCAACCACTACGTCGGCGACTACCGGTCGCGGGTGGCCGTGAACGCCGACGTCGGGCACCGGGCCGCGAACCTGCCGCAGCTCGTCGCGCACGAGTCCTACCCGGGCCACCACACCGAGCACTGCCGCAAGGAGGCCGGCCTGGCGATCCGGGACGCCCAGGCCGAGCACACGATCTTCCTGGTCAACACCCCGCAGTGCCTGATGGCCGAAGGCCTCGCCGATCTGGGCCTGCAGGCGGTCGTGGGGCCGGGCTGGGGGCCGTGGGCGGCGGAGATCTTCGCGGACCTGGGCATCCGGATGGAAGGTGAGCTGTCGGAGCGGCTGGAGCTCGCGATGAGCCGCCTGCTGACGGTCCGCCAGGACGCCCTGCTGATGCTGCACGCCGACGGCGCGGACGAGGCGGAGGTCTCCGCGTACCTGCAGCGCTGGCTGCTGATGTCGGACCAGCGGGCGCGGCACCTCGTCCGGTTCATGCGCGATCCGCTGTGGCGCGCCTACACCACCACCTACGTCGAGGGCTACCGGCTGTTGCGCCGCTGGCTGGAGAACCGCCCGGCGGGCACATCGAGCGCCGATCGTTATCGCCGGTTGCTTGACGAGCCGCTGGTGCCCGAGGCCGTCCGGGCCGAGCTGGCGGCCCGCGTCTGAGCCGTTCACCCGGTGAAGATCACCCGAATAGCGTAGTCATGATCACGTGGCGTGCCGGATCCGCGCCGGGCCGCGGAGGGGTCCTGACCTGCTGCCGGACCCGGATCGGCCTTGGCCCTGATCCGTCGGCGAATCCGTGACCTGGGCGAATCCCGTGCCATGTGAAGAAAAGTTGACCAATCGGCGAATCACCTGTGTGGCTGCCTGCCGAGATGCAATCCCGCCGGTAGCGTCGCTGATGACGGGCCGTTCCCAGTGCAAGTCCGAACGCGGCCCGTCCGGGAGGCCCTGATCGTGCCTGATGGCTGGAGCGGACGGTTACCACGTCCACCTTGGTCGCGAAGGGCCGGTGCCCGGCCCCTGCGGCCACGGCGGACTACCGGTCCGGCCGGGGCGCGACGGGGGCAGGCCCGGCCCGCCGACGAGCGGGTGTGCATGCCACGCCCGCGAGGGAGTAGCCGTGACCGCACGACGTTCCCAGCCCCAAGCGGAGATCCCAGCCCGTAGCGGCGAGTCCGCGAGCAGCACGCAACCCGGTGACACCGAAATCCGCACCTACGTGCTGGACACCTCGGTGCTGCTGTCCGATCCGTGGGCGATGTCCCGCTTCGCCGAGCACAACGTCGTGCTCCCGGTGGTGGTGATCGGTGAACTGGAAGGCAAACGCCACCACCCCGAACTCGGCTGGTTCGCCAGAGAAGCCCTCCGCGGCCTCGACGACCTGCGAATCCAGCACGGTCGGCTCGACGAGCCGGTTCCGGTCGGCGCGTCCGGCGGCAGACTGCACGTCGAGTTGAACCACTCCGACCCGCAGGTGCTGCCGCCGGGGTTCCGCACGGACTCCAACGACGCCCGGATCCTGGCCTGTTCGCTGAACCTGGCCGCCGAGGGACACCGGGTCACGCTGGTGACCAAGGACATGCCGCTGCGGGTCAAGGCGGCGGCGGTCGCCCTGGACGCCGAGGAGTACCGCGCGCAGGACGTGGTGTCCTCGGGTTGGACCGGGATGGCCGACGTCGAGGCTCCGTCGGATTCGGTGGACGTCCTGTTCAAGGAAGGCATCGCCGATCTCGACGAGGCCCGGGACCTGCCGCCGAACACCGGGGTGCGGCTGCTCTGCGGCTCGCAGAGCGCGCTGGGCCGGGTGACCGCGGACAAGCAGGTCCGGCTGGTGCGCGGCGACCGGGAGGTGTTCGGCCTGCACGGCCGCTCCGCGGAGCAGCGGATCGCCCTGGAGCTGCTGCTCGACCCGGAGGTCGGGATCGTGTCGCTGGGCGGCCGGGCCGGGACCGGCAAGTCCGCGCTCGCGCTGTGCGCGGGCCTGGAGTCGGTGCTGGAGCGGCAGCAGCACCGCAAGGTCGTGGTGTTCCGGCCGGTGTACGCGGTCGGCGGTCAGGAACTCGGCTACCTGCCGGGAACCGAGAACGAGAAGATGGCGCCGTGGGCGCAGGCGGTGTTCGATACCCTCGGCGCGCTCGCCAGCGAGAACGTGCTGGACGAGGTGATCGATCGCGGCATGCTGGAGGTCCTGCCGCTGACCCACATCCGCGGCCGGTCGCTGCACGACGCGTTCGTCATCGTCGACGAGGCGCAGTCCCTGGAACGCAACGTGCTGCTCACGGTGCTGTCCAGGCTGGGCGCTAACTCCCGGGTGGTCCTGACCCACGACGTCGCCCAGCGCGACAACCTCCGGGTGGGTCGCCACGACGGCATCGCGGCGGTGATCGAGAAGCTCAAGGGCCACCCCTTGTTCGCCCACGTGACCCTGACCCGCTCGGAGCGTTCGCCGATCGCGGCCCTGGTCACCGAACTCCTGGAAGGGGACTTCACGCCCTGATCACGAGGTGGGGCGCCGCTCGCCGAGCGGCGCCCCGCTCGATCACCAGCCGGCGGGCAGCGGCCTGCCCTCGGCGAAACCGGCGGCGGACTGGATGCCGACCAGCGCGCGGTCGTAGAAGTCCTCCAGGCTGCGTGCGCCCGCGTAGGTGCAGGACGAGCGCAGGCCGGAGGTGATCTGGTCCAGCAGGTCCTCGACGCTCGGCCGCTGCGGGTCCAGCCGCATCCGCGAGCTGGAGATGCCCTCCTCGAACAGCGCCTTGCGGGCCTGGTCGAACGCGTTGTCGCTGCGGGTCCGGGCGGACACGGCGCGCTTCGACGCCATGCCGAAGGACTCCTTGTACGCCCGGCCGTGCTCGTCGCGCTGCAGGTCACCGGGCGATTCGTAGGTGCCCGCGAACCACGAGCCGACCATCACCGACGCCGCGCCGGCGGCCAGCGCCAACGCCACGTCGCGCGGGTGCCGGACGCCGCCGTCGGCCCAGACGTGCTTGCCCAGCCGCCGCGCCTCGGCGGCGCATTCGGCGACGGCGGAGAACTGCGGCCGGCCGACGCCGGTCATCATCCGCGTCGTGCACATCGCGCCCGGCCCGACACCGACCTTGATCACGTCGGCACCCGCCTCGACGAGATCGCGCACGCCCTCGGCGGTCACCACGTTCCCGGCCACCACCGGAACCCGCGGGGCGGCCGAGCGGACCGCCTGCAGCGCGGAGATCATCTTCTCCTGGTGGCCGTGCGCGGTGTCCACGACCAGCGTGTCGACCCCGGCCTCCAGCAGCGCGGACGTCTTCGCCGCGACGTCGCCGTTGACCCCGACCGCCGCCGCCACGCGCAGCCGGCCGGCGTCGTCCAGCGCCGGGGTGTAGATCTCGGCGCGCAGCGCGCCGCGGCTGGTCATGATCCCGGCCAGCCGACCGTCGGCGTCGACCGCGATCGCGACGTTGCGCGCGTGCTGGTCCAGCTGCTCGAACACCTCGCGGGGCTTGGTCTCCAGCGGCAGGACGACCGGGTGCCGGTCGGCGACCTCGCCGACCCGCGCGAACCGGTCGACGCCGGTGCAGGCCGCCTCGCCGACGACCCCGAGCGGCCGGTTGTCGTCGTCGACGACAACGACGGCACCGTGGGCGCGCTTGGGCAGGAGGTTGATGGCGTCGGCGACGGCGTCATCGGCGTGCAACACCAGCGGGGTGTCCCACACGGGGTGCCGCGCCTTGACCCAGGCGGTGATCTCGGCGACCGCGCTGGGGTCGACGTCCTGCGGCAGAACGACCAGGCCGCCGCGCCGGGCGACGGTCTCCGCCATCCGGCGGCCGGCCACGGCGGTCATGTTGGCGACCACGATCGGCAGGGTGGCGCCGGTCCCGTCGCTGGTGGCGAGGTCCACGTCGAAGCGGGACTCGACACCGGAGCGCCGGGGCGCCAGGAAGACGTCGTCGTAGGTCAGGTCGGTGGAGGGCTGCTGCCCGTTCAAGAACTGCACGTTTCACCACCATACGGGGTCGGACGCCCCCAGTCGCCTCCCGAAGCCGGACGGTCTAGTCTGACGGCCGCGTCGCGCTGCGGGGATGCGGAGTACACCGGGCTATCCGGGCCGGAATTCAAGATCACCAGATTGGTCGACCGTTCTGGAGTTGATGATCTGACCGGGTTCGTTGCTACACTTGCGTTGGCCGTGCTCTGTTGGGGCATGGAAGTACGCCGGGACCTCCCGCTGTATTGTGGGACCCCGGCCTCTGCGTTTCTTGGGCCTTTCATGTGACCTCGATCCGGTGTACGCGAGCTGTGTCGCCAAACTGCGTCAGGTATCCAGCCACTCCGCGCTCGGCGGCGAGCACTGATCCGCAGGCAATATCTGCCAGCCATAGCAGTGGTTCGTCGTTGCCGCCGACGAACGTCGCTTGAAGGCGCGAGATCAACTTCTTTCGGCGGCAGGCGTCGATCAAGTCGATGTCATGCCTGTCATTGCGCCCCTGTCGTGCCTCGAATGCGACGGCGCGGACACTGGTCGATTCCAGACTTGCGAGCAGCACCTCCATGCACTTGCGGCGCGCTCGTTCTGGGCGGATTGCATGCCCGTGACCCACGACGCTGACATGCCGGATATCGAGTGCTCCAACGCCCTTGGCCAGGTGCTCACGATGCTCCGAGTCCGACTTGTACCAATGGAGCTTCCCGTAGCCAGCGTGAAGGTCACGAAGGGCGCATCGGATGTCTTCGGCGTCGGCGAGGTCGACGATGCTGGCCGTGAGGATGTAGACGCCGATGGTCAGGTCGTAGGACTCATCGACGTAGGCGTGGACGAACACGTGCCGTAGTGAAGCGAGAACTGCAGTTCGAGATCAAATCGATACACCCAGTGGTGATCGCCGGCTCGGCCCTGCTAAATTCCGCTCGGCCGCGTACCGAGGTACGTGGAAGTACGCCGGGACTCCCCGCCGGATGGTGGGACCCCGGCCTCTGCGTTTTCAGGCTTCTTCTTCCGTTAGGGGTTCGAAGGAGCTGTATGCCTGGTAATTGCGGAAGAATCGGCCGTAGAGTTCCGTGCCGTCGTCGAAGGTGGCGTCTTCGAGGGGTTTCACCTCGATGATCTGCTTCAGCTTCCAGGTGATCAGTTCGTGGTTCTCGTTCTGGTAGCTGGTCTCCTGCTGCTTGCCGTGCTCGACGGCCTTTTCCTTCGCCTCTTCTTCGGATTCCGCCTTGAGCAGCACGAAGGATTCCTCGTACAGCGGCTCGTGGTCCGCCGCGTCCGAGGTGGCCTCCAGGACCAGGACCGCGACGTAGTAGTCCAGCTCGACCGCGTCCGCCTGGAAGTCGCGCGGGTTGATGGTGCCCGGTCCGATGTTGATCGAGCCGATCTCGTCGAAGTCGTTGCCGCTCATGCCGTCAGGATCTCACCCGCCCGGCAGCATGGCGCGAACCGCCTCGATGCTGTCGGCCGACGCCGCGTCCTTGTCGGGCCGGTAGCGCAGCACGCGGGCGAAGCGCAGCGCGACGCCGCCGGGGTAGCGGGTGCTGGTCTGCACGCCGTCGAGCTCGATCTCCACGACGAGTTCCGGCGCGACGTGGACGGTCCAGTCGTCGCGGTGGGACTCGCGGCGCTGGAACTCCGCGGTCTGCCAGGCCAGCAGTTCGTCGGTGAGGCCCTTGAACGTCTTGCCGACCATGATCGGCGGGCCGCCGTCGGGATCCCGCGCGCCCAGGTGCAGGTTCGACAGGAAGCCGCGCCGCCGGCCGTGACCCCATTCGGCGGCGAGCACGATCAGGTCCAGGGTGTGCTCGGGCTTGACCTTCCGCCAGGAGCGGCCGCGCCGCCCCGCCGCGTACGCCGAGTCCAGCGCCTTGACCATGACGCCTTCGTGCCCGGCGTCCAGTGCCTCGTCGAACAGCGCGGCCGCGCGATCCGCCGACGGCGACAGGGTCGCGGGGATCCGGTGCTGCGGCGCGACCCGTTCCAGCGCGTCGAGGCGCTGTCGCAGCGGCAGGTCGAGCAGGTCTTCGCCGTCGAGGTGCAGGCAGTCGAAGAAGTACGGGTGCAGCAGGAGATCGCGCGAGTTCTGGGCGCCGAACCGGCCCATCGTTTCCTGGAACGGCCTGGGGCGCCCGGCGTCGTCGAGCGCGAGCGTCTCGCCGTCCAGCACCACCGCCCGGCAGTTCAGGCCGCGCACCAGCTCGACGAGTTCGGGCACGTTGCCGGTGATCTCGCGCAGCGTCCGGGTGTAGACGTGCACGTCGTCGCCGTCGCGGTGCACCTGGATGCGCGCACCGTCCAATTTGTACTCGACGCTGACCTCGCCGAGCTCGTCGAGCGCGGCGTCCAGGGTTTCCGCGGGCGAGGCCAGCATCGGCCGGACGGGCCGCCCCATCTCCAGGCGGAACTCGGCGAGCGCCGGTTCGCCCCCGCGCAGCGCGGCCTCGGCGGTCGCGGGAAGCCGGCCGGAGAGCATGAACGCCCGCCGCACCGCCTCGGTCGGCACCCCGGCCGCGGCGGCGATGGCCTCGATCATCACGCCCTCCAGCGCACCCTGCCGGAGCTCGCCGCCGAGGAGCCGCACCAGGAACTCCTGCTCGTCGGCGGGTGCCTTGCCGAGCAGCCCGGACAGCGCCTCGGTCCGGCGCTGACCGGAGCCGGCACCACTGATCAGCCGCACCGCGCCGATCGCCGAGTCGACATCGATGATCGTCAGGGTGGGCTCGGGAGCCGGTTCGACGTCGAGCGCGGCCAGCGTGGACCAGCCGACGCCGACCCGTCCGCCGGGTAGCTCACCGGCCAGCAACGCCGTCGCCGGGCGGACCTCCTCGGCGTCGAGCCGCGCGAGCAGCCCGGCGATCGCGGCGGTCTTCGCCTTGCGGGAACGCGTAGCCGAGACCTCGCGCGAGGTCGTCACCACATCCGCGAGCAGCACCATGCGCCCATGGTGCGCCTGACGGCTGACACAGCGGTATCGATGCGTTCCGGCGTTTTCGCCGAGCTGGGGGACTGCTGAACATCCCCGGCGTGACAGCGATCCGCGATTCGAAGGATCCGAGCGGACCTGTGTTCGTTGTCGAACCGGCGTCGTGGTCGAGCTGCTCAACTGCCGTCGAGGCCGATCGGCTCGGCGGGTGACTACCTGGTCCGGTGATGCGCGAAGGGCGCCTTCGACTGGCTTCCTGCTCGGTCGAAGGCGCCCGTCCGCTCGGCCGCGTCAGCCGCCGTTGGCCATGCGGAGGACGTCGAGGGCCTCGTCCAGCTGCTCCAGGGTGAGCTTGCCCGCGTCGACGTGGCCGCGTTCCAGGACCACCTCGCGGATCGTCTTGCGCTCCTTGAGCGCCTGCTTGGCGACCGCGGCCGCCTCCTCGTAACCGATGTAGCGGTTCAGCGGCGTGACGATCGACGGCGAACCCTCGGCGTAGGCCCGGGCCTGCTCGACGTTGACCTGCACGCCCGCGAACACCTTGTCGGCCAGCAGTCGCGACACCGCGGCCAGCAGCCGCGCCGACTCCAGCACGTTTCGCGCGATCACCGGCAGCATCACGTTGAGCTGGAAGTTGCCCTGCGAACCGGCGAACGCCACCGCCGCGTCGTTGCCGATCACCTGCGCCACCACCTGCAGGGTGGCCTCCGGGATCACCGGGTTGACCTTGCCCGGCATGATCGACGAGCCCGGCTGCAGGTCCGGCAGCGCCAGCTCGGCCAGCCCGGTGCGCGGGCCGGAGCCCAGCCAGCGCAGGTCGTTGGCGATCTTGGTGAGGCTGACCGCGACGGTGCGCAGGTCGCCGGAGATCTCCACCACCGAGTCCTGCGCGGCCTGCGCCTCGAAGTGGTCGCGGGCCTCGGTCAGCGGCAGCCCGGTGACCTCCGCGAGCTCCGCGGCGACCGCGGCGCCGAACCCGACCGGGGCGTTGAGGCCCGACCCGACGGCGGTGCCGCCGATCGCCAGCTCGCCGAGCCGCGGCAGGCCGCCCCGCAGCCGCTCGATCCCGTAGCGCACCTGCGAGGCCCACGCGCCGGCCTCCCGGGCCAGCGTGATCGGCACCGCGTCCATCAGGTGGGTGCGGCCGGACTTGACGACCTCGGTCCACTCCGCGGCGCGGCCCTCGATGGTCGCGGCGAGGTGGTCCAGCGCCGGGATGACGTCGGTGAGCACCGCTTCGGTGGCCGCGACGTGGATGGTCGTCGGGAAGGTGTCGTTGGACGACTGCGAGGCGTTGACGTGGTCGTTGGGGTGCACGTCGCGGCCGAGCCGCCGGGACGCCAGGGTGGCGATGACCTCGTTGGCGTTCATGTTCGACGACGTGCCGGATCCGGTCTGGAACACGTCGATCGGGAAGTGCGCGTCGTGGGCGCCCTCGGCGACCTCGTCGGCCGCGGCCGCGATCGCCTCGGCCACGTCGGCGTCCAGCACCCCGAGCCGGCCGTTGACGCGGGCCGCGGCGGCTTTCAGCAGGCCGAGCGCGCGGATCTGGGACCGTTCCAGGCCCCGGCCGGAGATCGGGAAGTTCTCGACGGCTCGCTGCGTCTGCGCGCGGTACAGGGCGTCGACGGGAACCCGCACCTCGCCCATCGTGTCGTGCTCGATCCGGTAATCCTGTTCAGCCATACCGAAAGTGTCCCGCTGGAAGGGCCTCCCGGTCAGCGTGGCCCGCCCCACTCGGCGGCCGATCTGTGGCCCGGAGCACCCCAACGTCCTCACTGGACCGATGAAGGTGCCGCATCTCGCAGCGCCGGGAAAGCACGAAGGGCACCTTCGAGGAAGGTGCCCTTCGCGTCGGAGAAGATCAGCCGATGGTGGCGGCGATCCAGTCCTTGTAGGCCGTCGCGTCGGTGTAGATCGACGGGGCCGTGCCGCACACCGGGATCAGGCTGCCGAGGCGGCTGGTGACGCCGGTCAGCTTCCAGTCGCCGGGCTGGCCTTCGAGCTGCGGGCCGCCGGAGTCGCCGAAGCAGGCGTTGGCCAGCAGCTCGTTGCTGCCGGTGCAGATCTCGGTCGCGCCGTCGACCCCGCTCAGCGAGCACTGGCCGTCGGGGACGACCTTGGTCTCCAGCTCCTGCAGCTGCGCGGGCGGCTGGCCGCAGCCGCGGACCGGGCAGGTCACGCCCCAGCCGATGATGCGCGACGCGGTGCCGTCCGGGCCCGAGGCGTCGGCGATCTCGACCGGCGTCTGCGACACCGCGCGGTCCAGCTTCAGCAGCGCGATGTCGCCGTTGGGGTTCTTGGTGGCGTAGTCCGGGTGCACCACGATCTCGGCGACGCCGGCCTCGGTGCCGCCGGTGGTGTGGTCCGGGCTGCCGATCCGCAGACCGAGGTCGGCGGGGGTGACGTCCTGCACGCAGTGCGCCGCGGTGAGCACCCACTGCTGGTCGATCAGGGAAGCCCCGCAGCTGTGGTTCCCGGCGCGCTGCAGCGACGCCATCCAGTCGTACTGCTCGGTCGCGTCGTGGCCGCCGACGATCAGCGCGCCCGGATCGTCCGCGGCGCTCGCGGTGGCGGGCAGCAGCCCGGTGCCCAGCGCGACGGCCGCGAGGCCGGCGAGCAGCATGGATTTCCTCTTCACGGGCAGTCCTCCCCGACGTGATCCCCTTTTCGGTGAACGTAAGGGCGGGTTCGCCGAACGGGTACCGCCAACTGCGGAAGCGAGTTCGGCGTTCTGGTGCAGCGCTCGCCGTGATGCGGACATCACGGCGGAGATCCGGCTAGCCTGGGTGTGTCCACACGGTCGACGACGAGGTGGTGGGCATGACCGCGGTGTCGCATGAGGTCGATCTGCTGATCGTGGGCGCGGGTCCGACCGGTTTGTTCGCCGCCTACTACGCGGGATTCCGCGGGTTGTCGGTGGCGGTGGTCGACGCGCTGCCCGAGCCAGGTGGCCAGGTGACCGCGATGTACCCGGAGAAGATGATCTTCGACGTGGCCGGGTTCCCCGAGGTGCGCGGCCGCGATCTGGTTGCCGCGCTGGTGAAGCAGGCCGGTCAGTACGACCCGGAGTACCTGCTCGGCAGGCCCGCGACCGAGATGTCCGATGTGGATGGTGGGCTGCTCGTCGGGGTCGGCGGGGGAGAGGCGGTGCGCGCCGGCGCGGTGCTGGTCACCGCCGGGATCGGCGAGTTCACCCCGCGCCCGCTGCCCGCCGGCGGCGACTGGGTCGGTCGTGGCGTCGTGCACTTCATCCCGGAGCTGTCCGTGCACAGTGGACACGACGTGGTGGTGGTCGGCGGCGGCGATTCCGCGTTCGACTGGGCGCTGGCCCTGCACCCGGTGGCCCGCAGCGTGACCCTGGTGCACCGCCGCACCCGGTTCCGCGCGCATTCGGGCCTGGTCGGCAAGGTCGAGGACCTGGGCGTCCCGCTCATCACCCCGGCGGAGGTCGCGGAGGTCCGCGGCGACGACACCGGCGTGCGCGAGGTGGAGATCGAGCTCGGCGACGGGCAGCGCCGGGTGCTGCCGGCGCAGACGGTGGTGGCCGCGCTGGGCTTCACCGCCGACCTGGGGCCGATCGAGGAGTGGGGCCTGGCGCTGGAGAAGCGCGCGATCCTGGTCGACAGCGCGATGCGGACCAGCCGGTCGCGGGTGTACGCGGCGGGCGACGTCGCGGCGTACCAGGGCAAGGTCAAGCTGATCGCCACCGGCTTCGGCGAGGCGGCCACGGCGGTCAACAACATCGCCGTGGAGCTCAACCCGGACGCCCACCTGTTCCCCGGCCACTCCTCGAACATGGGCTGACGAACGCCGGGCACGGCGCGGAATCGCGCCGTGCCCGGGTGAGTTCTCGGGTGGAGCGGAGCCACCCGGAGCGGTATCAGCCGCCGGTGTTCTGGTTGACCCAGTCCGCGTACGCGACCACGTCGGTGTAGATCGACGGGCCGGTGGCGCAGGTCGAGTCGCCGTTGCCGGACCGGCTGGTCGCGCCGATCAGCTCCCAGTTGCCCGGCGTGCCCTTGATCTGCGGGCCACCCGAGTCGCCGTAGCAGGCGCCCGAGTTGCCGTTCGGGTTGTCCGTGCAGATCTCGCCCTGGCCGTCGATGCCGCTGCAGGTGCCGTCGTCGACGATCTGGGTGTCCAGCTCCTGCAGCGTCTGCGGAGCCGGGCCGCAGCCGGGCTCGGCGCAGGTCTGGCCCCAGCCGATGATCCGGGTCGCGGTGCCCGCCGCGCCCGAGTCGGCGGCGATCTTGATCGGGGTGGCCTGCAGCTGGCGGTCGAGCTGCAGCACGGCGATGTCGCCGGAGGGGTGCGTCTGCACGTTGGTCACGTTGGCCTCTTCGCCACCGCTGGTGTGGTCGTTGCTGCCGACCCGGACGCTGAACTGGCCGCCGCCCTGCACGCAGTGCGCGGCGGTGACCACCCAGTCGGGCTTGATCAGCGAGCCGCCACAACCGTGCTGGCCCTGCTGCTGCAGCGACACCATGAACGAGTACTCCTCGGTGGCGTCGTGGCCGCCGACGATGTACGGGTTGACGTCGCTGGGTGCCGCCACCGCGGGCAGACCGAGTGCACCGATCGCGCCGACCGCGGCGATGGCTCCGATCAGAACCGAACGCTTCCGCATGTCCGTCGAATCCTCCCGTGTGTCCGGCACCACTGGCCGGGCTGGGCACAGACGGTAAGCGGAGCCATCCCATCGGCGTACCCACGAAGGGATGAGGTCGACAACGTCGAAAGCGGTGACCCGCGGTCGAAACCGCAGGTCACCGCTCGGAAAACGGCGTCATTCCGGGCAATCGGCGAGTTTTTGCCAATTTCCCGGTGGTGTCACCCGCTCAGGGCAGCAGCCCGTGCAGAGGGGTGTCGCTCTCGCCGAGGTCGACGTCGGCGTATTCGCGCAGCTTGGACAGCTTGTGCTGGCCCTCGATCACCCGGACCGTGCCGGACTTGGAGCGCATCACGATCGACTGCGTCGTGCACCGGTTGGCGCGGTAGTGCACGCCCTTGAGCAGCGCGCCGTCGGTGATGCCGGTGGCGCAGAAGAACATGTTGTCGCCGCGGACCAGGTCCGAAGTGGTCAGCACCTGGTTCACGTCGTGCCCGGCGTCGCGGAGCTTCGCCCGCTCGGCGTCGTCCCGCGGCCACAGCCGCGTCTGGATCTCGCCGCCGAGGCACTTCAGCGCGCAGGCGGCGATGATGCCCTCCGGGGTGCCGCCGATGCCCAGCAGCATGTCGACGCCGCTGCCCGGCCGCGCGGCCGCGATCGCGCCCGCCACGTCGCCGTCGGAGATGAACTGGATGCGCGCGCCGGCCTCGCGGACGTCCTTGACGATCTGCTCGTGCCGCGGGCGGTCCAGGATGCACACCGTGACGTCGGAGACGTCGATGTGCTTGGCCTTGGCGACCCGGCGGATGTTCTCCGCGATCGGGGCGGTCAGGTCCACGACCCCGGCGGCCTCCGGCCCGACCGCCATCTTCTCCATGTAGAACACGGCGGACGGGTCGAACATGGTGCCGCGCTCGGACACCGCGAGCACCGCCAGCGCGTTCGGCATGCCCTTGCTGAGCAGCGTCGTCCCGTCGATCGGGTCGACCGCGACGTCGCAGTCCGGGCCTTCGCCGTTGCCGACCTGCTCGCCGTTGTAGAGCATCGGGGCTTCGTCCTTCTCGCCCTCGCCGATGACCACGACGCCCCGCATGGACACGGTCCCGATGAGCTTGCGCATCGCGTCCACCGCGGCGCCGTCGCCGGCGTTCTTGTCGCCGCGGCCGACCCAGCGCCCCGCGGCCATCGCCGCGGCCTCGGTCACGCGGACCAGTTCCATCGCCAGATTGCGGTCCGGTGCTTCGCGGTGTCGTTCGGTGCTCATCGCGCCTCCCGGTGGTGAGCGGTTTTCAGGTTCCACTGCCCGAGGACGGCGGGATCCAGGCCCGCGCTCAGGCTCGTTGCCTCCGATCTTCGCAGATCGGCGGGCCCGTCGGAGCTCCCTCGTGGGGCAGCCCACTCCTGCTCGGCCGCCTGGCGGGCCGCTGGTCGGCCGGTGAGAGCATGAGAGTCGTGGCCGAACCCCGCAACCAGCAACCGCCCGCATCCCGTCCGCCCCGGACCGTGTCGGCGATGGTGTTCGCCCTGCTGCCGATGGTGCTGGTGGCCTTCGGGATCGCCGGGCTGGCGGGGCAGTGCTCGTTCAACCCGGGCGGCCCGTCGATCCAGGGCGGCCCGGTGCCGACGGTCGACGTGCCCGCCGAGCTGCGGCGCGCGGCGGGGCGGGTGGACTTCCCGGTCCTCGAACCGAACCTGCCCGCGAACTGGCGGGCCAACGCGGCGAACGTGACCACGCTCGCCTCCCACGCGCAGGTCGTGCGGGTCGGGTGGCTGACCGGCGGCGGCCGGTACCTGCGCCTGGCGCAGTCGACGGCCGCCGAGGACGAACTGGTCGAGAGCGAGACGCGGCAGGCGCCGCACGCCAGGGGCACGGTCGACGCCGCGGGGCGGCAGTGGGTGGTCTACGACAGCGTGCGCGGCGAGCAGGCCTGGGTGGCGGAGCGGGACGGAGTCCGGCTGCTGATCACCGGCAACGCCGACGAGGCGGAGTTCCGAGCCCTCGCCGAAGCGGCCATCAACGCCCCACCCGGAGCCTGACCGGCCCGCAGTTTCAATTGAAACTGCAGTCGGGCACGTGCCCGGTCCCGAGCGCAGTTTCAATTGAAACTGTTGCACCCCGTGGTGGTATCCAGTGGGGGAAGTGCCCTGAAGTGCGCAGTTTCAATTGAAACTGCGTGCCGGGAGGTGCGGCGAAGGCCTTGGTCAGTCCTGTTCGACGGCCGCCAGGGCTCGCTCCACGCGCTCGCGGGCTCCCGCCAGGTGGCGTTCGCAGACCGCCGCCAGGGCTTCGCCCCGCTCCCACAGCGATAGCGAGTCCTCCAGCGAGAGGCCGCCGGCCTCCAGCTGCTTGACCACCTCGGCAAGCTGGTCGCGGGCCTGCTCGTAGCCGAGCTCGGCGACCTCGGGGTGCTCGGCCACCGGGTCGAAGTGCTCGTCCTGCTGATCGTTCGCCGTCACGGGGTCGGACTCTCCACGTTGTTCTGCACGGACACCACCGCGGTGGCGATCGCCTGGTCGTAGCCGACGAACGCCTCCGCGAACTCGGCGCCGTCGCCCTCGCGCACCGCGTCGTTGATGCGCAACTGCGCCTCCGCGACCCTACGTCGGTGCGCCGAAGCGGCCCACCACCCGGCCCCCACGTACCCGGAGGTGGCCTCGGCGAGCGCGCGCAGGCGCGACGGCAGGTCCTTGCGCTCGGCGGACTGGCAGCCGCCCAGCAGCGCGGCCCAGCAGCCGACGGCCGCGGCGTCCGCCGCCTCGGCGCAGCGGCGCACCTCGCCGGCCCCGTTCCGCAGCAGCGCCGAGCCGTCGGTCGCCGACCTCGCGACGCCGATGGTCAGGGGGAGGAACGATGGTTCCTGCTTCGGGTGCACGTTCTCAGTCCTGTTCAGCCTGCTCGGTCCGGTACGACTGCCTGGATCGCTCCGTCAACGACCCGCACCCGCAGTCGAGTTCCCGGTGGCGCCTCCTCGACCGACCGGAGGACGCCGTCCACGCCGTCCTCGACGCGCTGCACGATTGCGTATCCACGAGCCAGCGTGGCCGCCGGACCCAAGGTCGTCAAGCGAGATCGAGTCGCGGTCAGCGCGTGTCGCTCGGTGTTCAGCGCGGTGGTCATCGCGCGGCGGGTGCGGTCGCGCATCAGCTCGACCTGTTCGGCGCGCCGTTCCAGCGGCCCGATCGGGTCGGCCAGCACCGGGCGGCTGCGCAGCGCGTCGAGCAGCCGGCGCTCCCGGTCGACCCAGCCGTGCAGCGCGCGGCGGGCGCGGTCGCGCAGCTGGTGGATCCGCTGCGTCTCCTCGGCGACGTCCGGCACCACCCGCTTGCCCGCGCCGGTCGGCGTCGAGCAGCGCACGTCGGCGACGTGGTCCACCAGCGGCGAGTCCGGCTCGTGCCCGATGGCGCTGACCACCGGCGTGCGGCAGGCGGACACCGCGCGGCACAGCGCTTCGTCGGAGAACGGCAGCAGGTCTTCGACGCTGCCGCCGCCGCGCGCCAGCACGATCACGTCGACCTCCGGCATCCGGTCCAGCTCCTGCAGCGCCGTCAGGATCTGCGGCACCGCGGTCGAACCCTGCACGGCGACGTTGCGCACCTCGAACTGCACCGCGGGCCAGCGCAGCTGCGCGTTGGTCAGCACGTCGTGCTCCGCGGCCGAGGCGCGGCCGGTGATCAGCCCCACCCGGTTCGGCAGGAACGGCAGCGGCCGCTTGCGCGCCGGGTCGAACAGGCCCTCGGCCTTCAGCAGCTGGCGGAGCCGTTCGATGCGGGCCAGCAGTTCGCCGATGCCGACCGCGCGGATCTCGTCGACCCGCAGGCTCAGCGTGCCCCGGCCGACGAAGAACGTCGGCTTGCCGTGCACCACGACCCGGCTGCCGTCGGTCAGCGGCGGCTCCATCTTGCGCAGCATCGCGGCGGCGCAGGTGAGCGTCAGCGAGACGTCGGCGGACGGGTCGCGCAGCGTCAGGAACGCGGTGGCCGCGCCGGGGCGCAGCGAGATCTGGGTGATCTGCCCTTCCACCCAGATCGTGCCGAGCCGGTTGATCCAGTCGGCGATCTTGCGCGCCACGGTCCGTACCGGCCACGGCTCCTCGGGGCTGGTCGGAGAACTCAGCGTCACTCCTCGGTGCTTCCCGGCCGCGAGGCCGGGGCGGCAGTCTCAGGCGAGACTGCCGGGGTCTTCTCGGGTCACTGGTTGCGCAGGCGGTCGAGGCGGTTCTGGAGCATGCGGACGAACTCCGGCCGCTGACCGTGCCGCTGCTCGTAGGCCAGCAGTTCGGCCAGCTCCGCCTCGGAGAACGAGCGGAGCCGGCCCCGCAGCTGCGGCAGCGTCAGGTGATCGTAGTCGGGCAGCACCGACAGGTCTTCGGACAGCACGGCCGGCTCGGTCGGTTCGTCCTCGTCGAAGGTCGCCCAGGCGGGCTGCTCCTCAGGGGTGCGCAGCCCGGCGAGGGCCTCATCGCCCTTGATCGCCAGCTCGGTGATCTGCTGCTGGATCCGCATCGACGCCTGCAGCGCCTGGCTGGCCACGGTGACCGGCAGGCCGATCAGGGTGGCCGGCAGCTGGCGGGCCTGCTCGACTGCGGTGGCGGCGAGCCCGGCGGCGATCCGCACCGGCAGGGGGAACGATGACATGCGCCCAGCCTGCCGCACTCGGGCCCGCGAAGCCATCGCCTCGTCGCACGACTGTGATCTGGAGCAGGCTGCAGGGCCGCCGCTCGACCGCGGACTCGGCTCGGCACCGGGTCTCGCCGCAATTTCCATTGAAATCGAACCTCTGATTTCCATTGAAGTTGCGGACGGCCGTGGTGAGGCGGCGGGTGGAACTCCAGTCGGGGACCGCCGCACGACTGTGATCTGGAGCAGGCGGGCCACTGCGGGGCTGAGCTCATTGGGCGCGGTCCGTACCCTTGGCGGTATGACGACCTCGCCCGAGGCCACTGACCTCGTTGACCAGGACGCCCGGCCGGCCAAGCGGGTCCTGCTGGCCAAGCCGCGCGGGTACTGCGCAGGTGTCGACCGCGCGGTGATCACCGTCGAGAAGGCACTGGAGACCTATGGCGCGCCGATCTACGTGCGCAAGGAGATCGTGCACAACCGGCACGTGGTGGACACGCTGTCCGAGCGCGGCGTGATCTTCGTGGACGAGACCGACGAGGTGCCGGAAGGCGCGCTCGTGGTGTTCTCCGCGCACGGCGTGTCCCCGGCGGTGCACGCGGAAGCCGCGCAGCGCAACCTGCGCACCATCGACGCGACCTGCCCGCTGGTCACCAAGGTGCACAAGGAAGTCAACCGGTTCGCCCGCGAGGACTACGACATCCTGCTGATCGGCCACGAGGGCCACGAGGAGGTCGAGGGCACCGCGGGCGAGGCCCCGGACCGCGTGCAGCTGGTCGACAAGCCGGAGGACGTCGACAAGGTCGAGGTCCGCGACCCGAGCAAGGTCGTGTGGCTGTCGCAGACCACGCTCAGCGTGGACGAGACGATGGAGCGGGTCGACCAGCTCAAGGAGCGGTTCCCGGGTCTGCAGGCGCCGCCGAGCGACGACATCTGCTACGCGACCTCCAACCGGCAGTACGCGGTGAAGGCGATGGCGCCGGAGTGCGACCTGGTGATCGTCGTCGGCTCGCAGAACTCCTCGAACTCCAAGCGCCTGGTCGAGGTGGCGCTGCAGGCGGGCGCGTCCGACGCGCACCTCGTGGACTTCGCGAACCAGATCGACGAGGCCTGGCTGGACGGCGTCACCACCGTCGGCGTGACCAGCGGTGCGTCGGTGCCGGACGTGCTGGTGCTGCAGGTGCTGGACCACCTGGCCGAGCGCGGCTGGAACCAGGTGGACGAGGTCACCACGGCCAACGAGAAGATCAGCTTCGCGTTGCCGCGGGAGCTCCGCAAGGACCTCGACGAGAACCCGGACAAGCCCAAGGGCGTCCGCTGACCGAGTAGCGAAAAAAGGGGGCATCCGCGCTGCGCGGATGCCCCCTTTTCAGTCCCGGCTCACCCGAACTGCTCGTCCCGTCGCGGCCGCCGGGGTCGCCGGGGCGGCTCCCCCTGCGGCGGCTCCGCCGCTCGCGGCCGCCCGGGCGCCTGCCGCGGGGCTGCGCCCCGCCGCGGCGGCACCGCGCGCCCGTCGCGCTCCGGCCGCGGCTCGGCTCCGCGCGCCCTGCCGGGCGCGTCGCCTCGTGCCCGGCCGGGCGCATCGCCGCTGCGCGGTCGCCCGGGGGCTTGGGCCCGCCCGCGCTCCGCTTGGGATCGCTGCGGGCGCGCTGCGTCGTCGGCGCGCGGTTTCCTGGTGCGTTCGCGCTCTTCGGGCCGCCGCTTCTTGACGTCCTCGGCCGGCTTCTTGCGCGGCGACGCGACGGGGCGGCGCTTCTTGGTCGCCGCGTCGCTGTCCGCGATCTCGGGGCGGGGCCGGGTCCGCTGGGTAACGAACATGCGGACGAGGCCGATGCCAAGGGAGACGATGGTGGCGCCCGCCATGATCGGGAAGCTGCTGATCAGCGGGCGCGCGATGGCGAGCGCCTTGGCGGTCATGCCGGCGCCCGCGGTGATCCCGCTGCCGGTGATCAGCACCAGCAGCGGCATGACGATGGTGAGCACGAGCGGCGGTTGGACCATCGGTCCGAACACGCTGCGGCGTTTGACCAGCAGCACGGCCAGCACGCAGCCGACGAAGAAGCACGCCTTGAACAGGATGTCGGGCTGCGACCAGAGCAGGATGTCGAGGATTGTTCCGACCGCGGTCGGGACGGCAGCCAGCAGCACGGCTCCCCAGAGCGGCACGCCCTTCGCCCCGAATGCGGAGCGCGTCGACCACTGGGAGGCGCCGCTGCTGGGGGGTGGGGCGCTCTGGCTATCGCGGATCGCGGTCACGAGTCCCAACGGTAACGGTCCAGTACCCCGGGCCGAGAGCCCTCTTCCGGAACTTGCGCGTTAATGCACGTTGGGTTACCTGCGGCCCCCGCCGACGTGACCGCCATGTGATGTCGGTGCAGCCGAATGGATGCCCTGTCACTTGGGCGGGTGTGTGAACCTTGACACAGGTAGCGTGACCATTTTAGCGTCCGGGCAATCGTTTTCTCACGATTCGCGAGCGGCGTGACGGGGGTGCGATGAGCACGGCGCCACCGCTGGTCGAGATGACCGGCATAACCAAGCGCTATGGGGGTGTGCTCGCGTGTGACGGCGTGGACCTGGAAGTCCGCGCCGGCGAGGTGCACGCGCTGCTGGGCGAGAACGGCGCGGGCAAGAGCACGCTGATGAAGGTGCTCTCCGGCGACGTCGTCGATCACGCTGGGTCGATCTCGATCGAAGGCCGGGCGGTGCAGTTCGGCAAGCCGGCCGACGCGCAGCACGCCGGGGTCGCGATGATCCACCAGGAGCTCGACCTGGTGCCCGGGCTGAGCGTCGCCGAGAACCTCTACCTCGGCCGCGAGCTGCGCAACCGCTTCGGCGTGGTGGACCGCCGGAAGATGGCCGTGCGCACCCGCGAGCTGCTGCGCCGCACCGGCATCGACCTGGACCCGCTGCGGCCGGTCGGCGAGCTGCGCGTCGGCGAGCAGCAGCTGGTGACCATCGCCCGCGCCCTGTCGCTGGACGCGAAGGTGCTGATCATGGACGAGCCGACGTCGGCGCTGTCCAGCACGGAGGTCGAGCGGCTGTTCGCGGTGATCGCCGAGCTGCGCCGCGGCGGCACCGGCATCGTCTACATCTCGCACCGGATGGACGAGATCGGCCGCGTCGCCGACCGCGCCACCGTGTTGCGCAACGGCCGCAAGGTCGCGGAGTTCGACGCCCGGAAGCTGACCGCGGAGCAGGCCGCCGAGGCGATGGTGGGCCGTTCGGTGCAGACGATGTTCCGCGCCGAGAGCGGCGCCGTCGGCGAAGAGCTGCTGTCGGTGTCCGGGTTCGCCGTCCGCCCGCGCCGGCCGCGGGTGGGTCGCCGGGAACCCGACGGCATCGATCTGACCGTGCGTCGCGGGGAGATCGTCGGGCTGTGCGGGTTGCTCGGCTCAGGTCGCACCGAACTGCTGGAATCGCTGTTCGGGGCGGGGTCCTCCGGCACGTGGGAGGGGGAGGTGTCCCTCGACGGGCGCCCGGTGCGGCCGAGGGGTCCGCACCGCGCGTTGCGCGAGGGCATCGCCTTCGTGCCGGAGGACCGCAGGAGTTCCGGGCTGGTGCTGGAGCATTCGGTGCTGGCCAACACGGTCCTCTCGGTGCTGGACCGGCTCGGCGTGGCCGGGCTGGTGCGCCGCCGCGCCGAGGTGTCCGCCACCGAGCGCAGCGTGCAGCAGCTCAAGATCAAGCTCGGCCGGATCCTCGACCCGGTCGGCACCCTTTCCGGCGGGAATCAGCAGAAGGTCGTCTTCGGCCGGATGTTGCTGACCGAGCCGCGGTTGCTGCTGCTGGACGATCCGACCCGCGGCGTGGACATCGGCGCGAAGTCGGAGATCTACCAGCTGCTCGGCGAGATCGCCGGACGCGGCATCGGGGTGCTGCTGGCGTCCTCGGAGCTGCCGGAGCTGGTCGGCGTGTGCCACCGGGTGGTGGTGCTGCGCGCCGGCCGCAGCGTGGCCGAGTTCGACACCGCCGACGTCGGCGAAGCGGAATTGCTGGCGGCCGCCATGGGCGAGGGCGTGGCGGCCGGCGGGGCCGGGCCGGTCGTCGGCACCGGGCGGCAGAGCACTGGGGGAGGAGCGCGGTGAGCAACCAGACGGAGGAACGGCCCGCGGAATCCGTCGCGCCGCGGCGGACGAGCGTCGTGGCCACGCTTTTCCGGTTCCAGAGCTTCTTCGGCCTGGTCGCGGTGTTCCTGGCGGCGGTGGTCTTCTCGCCCCGCAACGACGGGCAGATCCTGTTCCTGACCAGTGACAACCTGTTCAACATCGTGCGCGCGGTGTCCGAGATCGGGATCATCGCGATCGGGCTGACCTTCGTGATCCTGATCGGCGGCATCGACCTGTCGGTCGGCTCGGTGCTCGGGTTGGCGGCGGTGGGTTCGGCCGTGCTGATGGTCGAGGACGGCTACGGCGTCTGGGCCACCGTCGCGCTGGTGCTGCTCGCGGGCATCGTCTTCGGCCTGCTGCAGGGCACCGCCGTCGCGTTGCTCGGCGTGCAGGCCTTCATCGTCACCCTGGCCGGCCTGCAGATCGCGCGCGGCCTGGCGCGGATGTGGTCCGGCGGCGAGACGGTGCAGATCTCCTACGGCGACGGGCCGGGCCAGGCGCCGATGCTGTTCTCCCTGCTCGGGGAGCGCACCTTCGGCGGCGTGGTGCCGATCCCGGCGCTGATCTTCGCGGTGGTCGCCATCGTCGCGATCCTGTTCCTGCGCGGCAGCGCCTATTCCCGCCACCTCTACGCCATCGGCGGCAACGAGAAGGCCGCCCGGCTTTCCGGCGTGCCGGTGAACCGGGTCAAGATCATCGCCTTCGGCATCGCCGGGTTCTGCGCCGCGCTGGCCGGGATCGTGCACGCCGGCCAGCTGAACGCGGGCAGCCCGAACGACGGAATCGCATACGAACTCGACGGAATCGCCGCCGTGGTGGTCGGCGGCACCAGCCTGGCCGGTGGCCGGGGCTCGGTGATCGGCACCATCGCCGGTGCGCTGCTGCTCGGCATCCTGAACAACATCCTCAGCCTCAACAGCGTCAACACCGACCTGCAACTGCTGATCAAGGGCCTGGTGATCGTCGCGGCGGCGGCGTTGCAGCGCCTGCGACCGACGTCCTGAAACCCCTCGTCCGGGAGGAAGCACGATGCGCAAGACAACGAAGTCCTTGATCGCAGTCACGTGCGCCGCGGCCGCGCTCGCCGCCGCCGGTTGCGGGACGACCAGCGAGAACACCGGGAAGGTGCAGGCGCAGGACCCGACCCAGCACTGCAAGGGGCCGAACGAGAAGTACACCATCGGCATGAGCCAGGCCAACCTCGCCGAGCCGTACCGGGTCCGGATGGACGACGACATCCGCAAGGCGGCCGAGAAGGTGCCGCAGTTCGAGGTGCAGTTCTCCGACGCGGCCAAGGACAACTCCAAGCAGATCAGCGACGTGGAGAACTTCCTCACCAAGCAGGTCGACCTGCTGATGATCTCGCCGAACGAGGCCGCACCGCTGACCGACGTGGTGAAGAAGGCCTACAACAAGGGAATTCCGGTCGTGGTGCTGGACCGGAAGGTCGACGGCGACGCCTACACCACCTACATCGGCGCGGACAACGTCCAGATCGGCCGGCAGGCGGGCGAGTACTTCAAGAGCACGCTGCTGCCGGAGGGCGGCAAGATCGTGCAGATCAAGGGGCTGTCCGGGTCGACTCCGGCGGCGGAGCGGGAAAAGGGCTTCAAGGAAGGCATCCAGGGCTCGCAGATCGAGATCGTGGCCACCGCCGACGGTGAGTGGGAGCGGTCGGTCGGGCAGCAGAAGATGGACGCGCTGCTCAAGGCGAACCCCGACATCAAGGCGGTCTACGCGCAGAACGACCCGATGGCCGAGGGCGCGTACCTGGCGGCCCAGGCAGCGGGCCGCAACGACCTGAAGTTCGTCGGCATCGACGGGCTGCCCATCCCGTCCGGCGGCATCAAGGCCGTCGAGGACGGCCGGCTGCAGGCGACCAACCTGTACCCGACCGGCGGCGCGGAAGCCGTGGAAGCGGCCAAGAAGCTGCTGATCGACTGCCAGCCGGTGGAGAAGGCGCAGACCCTGCAGACCGAGCTGGTCACCAAGGAGAACGCCGCCGAGGTCTACGCCCGGCTGAACCAGAGCTGACACCCGCGTCGTGAGTGGTCGTGGTCGCCGGGGCGGCCACGACCACTCACGACTGCGCGCTCGAGGCAATGCCAGGCGCTATTGCGAATGATCGCGATTTCCGAATAATTACATTGCCGGTAAGACTTTTCTCGTGAAAATCCCAATACACCTGGATGGTGGTTGTCGGAGCCCTCGGTTCCGGCAACCATCTTATTGAGTGAATTCGCTTCGCGGATTCTTCGACACCGCCCGTATCGGTTGGCTTCGCGGAGATCTCCTTCTTACGCTGCGCTCAATGCGCGAGTGATCTTTCAACCCCCGGAGCCGGACGAAAATCCATTCAGTCGCGCACCACCATCGGAAAACAGCGTCCGCCACCGTCCGCAGTGGATAGTGGCGCGCGGGGAGGGGCGAGCACTATGAGAGACCGCTCAGCAACGCCGCCGGGAAATGGTCGTCGGCGCGCCCGCCGGCTCGGCGCCTACCTCGGAATCGCTTCGCTGGCCGCGGCCGCCATGGTCGCGGACGCCGGATTCGGCCCGGTCCGCGCGGACGCGCAGCCGGCGGCGCCGGCCAGGGGACCGGTCGGCTGGGACACGTACCGGAACCTCGGTGCGACGGCCCAGCTGCGCGGCGACGAGAAGTCGTTCCAGGCCTCCAGCTTCGACCGCACCGGTGGGAACAACGACGGATTCCGGGGTACCTACTCCTGCCTGCGGATCACCGACCGCGGGTGCGTGATCGCCGAGCACGACGGCGCGGGGGAGATCACCTCGATCTGGTCCACCCGCGAACCCTGGGGCGACGTCACGGCGACCGGCAACATCATGATCGAACTCGACGGCCGGGTGATCCTGAACGCGCCGTTGGTCGACGTGGTCAACGGGCGGGTGGGCGCGCCGTTCGCGTGGCCGCTGGTGGCCGGCGCCGGAGACGCCGCGGGTGGCGTCTCCATCAAGGTGCCGATGCCGTACCGCAATTCGATGCGGGTGACCGTGCAGCACAACCCGTACTTCTACCACGTCTCCTACCGGGCGTTCCCCAACGCGGACGGCGTGCAGACCTTCAACCCGCACGATCCCGCCGGGGACGTGCTCGACCGGTTGCGCCGCTTCGGCGTCGCCGACCCGAAGCCCGCCGCCTCCGGCGCCACCCCGACCCGCAAGGACTTCGACCTGGCGCCGGGTTCCTCGACCACGATCGCCCGGCTGGCCGGGCCGCAGCAGATCTCCCAGCTCCGCGTGCGGCTGCCGCAGGTGGTGGGCAGCCCGCAGGCGGTCGACGACGGCTACGCCTTCGGGCAGGCCGGCGGCAGCCGGTTCACCATGCGCGTAAACCCGAACAACCAGGGCATCCGGCTGATCCGGCGGTACGACGCGCAGATCGCCGACCAGGTCGCGGACGTCTTCGTGGACGGCCGGCCGGTCGGGCAGTGGCGCGGCGGCCCGGCGCGGCCCGGCCAGTGGGGTGTGGAGTTCCTCGAGGTGCCCGCCGAGCTGACCGCGGGCAAGTCCGAGGTGCAGGTCTCCAGCCGCTTCGTCTCGTCCTCCCTGGACGTCAACGAGTTCCGCTACGACGTGCACAGCAAGGTGGGTGGCGAGTGGGTGCGCACCGACGTGCTCGACCTCGGGCCGGACCACCCCGGCGAGCAGAGCGCGCACGGCTACCGCATCGACAACGAGGTCTTCGCCCGGTCCAAGCTCATCGCCCGCTACCCCAACGATCCCGGCCAGGTCGCGGCCTCCGACGAGGTGCTGTCCACCGCCCGGATCCGCATCACCTTCGACGGGCAGACCACTGTGGACGCGCCGATCGGCGAGTTCTTCGGCACCGGCCTCGGCGAGTACGACGTGCGCAGCCTGATGACCTCGGTCGACCCGGGCCTGGACGGCTGGTACACGTCCTGGTGGCCGATGCCGTTCGCGCAGAACGCGGTGGTCGAGGTGGTCAACGGCGGCGGGATCCCGATCACCGGCGCGACCGCCGAGGTCATCAGCGCGCCGGCGGAGGTGGGCGGCAACACCGGGTACTTCCACGCCACCCACCTGCGGGGGAACACCGTGCCCGGGAGGGACTGGACGTTCCTGAACACCAGCGGAGCGGGCACCTTCTACGGCGTCACGCACACCATGCGCGGGCTGATCCCGCCGGGCGCGGCGGTGCGCAGCGACCAACCGCACTCCCTCGGCACGAGCGCCGCCGTGAACCAGCGCAACTACCTGGAGGGCGACGAGCGGTTCTACGTCGACGGCTCCGCCGAGCCGGCGTGGCACGGCACCGGGACCGAGGACTTCTACGAGTCCGGCTGGTACTTCCGGGACGGCACCACGTTCTCGATGCCGCAGGTCGGCAACCCGTCGCACGAGATCGGCGCCGACGGCTGCCAGTTCGACTGCACCGGGGCCTACCGGATCATGGTCAACGACGCGGTGCCGTTCCGAACCGGCCTGCGGGCGGGGATCGAGCACGGGCCGGTCAACGACGAGCCGGGCGACTACAGCTCGACGACGTACTGGTACGGCGGCCGCGTGTCGGGTCGCCAGCTGCCGATCGCGCCGCCGGCGCCCGCCCGGCCGCCGGAGACGCCGCCGGCTGCCCCGTCTGCGCCACCGGAGACCAGCACCCCGCCGTCGTCGACCGCCCCGCCGGAACCGGGGACTCCGGAGGAGGGCACCCCGGAGACCACCGGCCAGGACGACGGCGAACGGCCGGCGGACGTCCAGCAGGTGGTGGACGAGGCCATCCGCCAGCACCAGCGCAACGGCTGAGCCCCGGACCGAGCGAACGGACCATTCACGCCGCCTGGCGAGGTGAATGGTCCGTTCGCTCTTGTCACGGGCGGGTGCTGCTGCCCCGGGTGACCAGGTGCGCGGACAGGGTGGTGGTGGTCATGTCGGTGCGTTCCCCGCTGATCCGGTCCAGCAGCAGCTGGGCGGCGATCGCGCCCATGTCGTAGGCGGGCTGGGCGACGACCGTCAGCGGCGGGTCGATCAGCGTCGCCCACGGCGCGTCGTCGAAGGCGACCACACCGATGTCCCGGCCGGGGCGCAGGCCCAGTTCGGCGCACGTCTCCAGCACGCCGACCGCCATCATGCTGTTCGCCACGAGGACCGCGTCCGGCGGATCGTCCTGGGTCAGCAGCGGTCGCGCCGCCTGCTTCGCCCCGGGCGCCTTGAACTCCGAGCGTCGCACCAGCGCCGCAGGGGCCGGCAGCTTCGCTGCGCGCAGCCCGTCCCGGTAGCCGGCGAGCCGGTCGTCCGCGGTCAGCACGCCGCTGGGGCCGGTGAGGCAGGCGATCCGCCGGTAGCCCTGCTCCGCCAGGTGCAGGGTCGCCTCCTTGGCGGCGAGCCTGCTGTCGACCAGCACCGTGTCGCCCGCCGAGTTCGGCAGCGGCCGGTCCACCGCCACCACCGGCGTGTTGTTGCGGCTGAGCAGCTCGGCGCTGTCGCCGCGCCCGGTCGGCGACAGCAGCACCCCAGCCACCCGCTCCTGCAGGGCGACGTCGACGTACTCGCGCTCCTTCTCCGGCTCGTCGTCGGAGTTGCACAGCACCACCGAGTAGCCGGCGGCGTGCGCCACGTCCTCGGCGCCGCGGGCGATCGCGGTGAAGAACGGGTTCTCCACGTCGGAGATGATCAGGGCCAGCACCGCGGTCTCCTGCTTGCGCAGGTTGCGGGCCGGGCCGTTGGGCCGGTAGCCCAGCTCCGCGGCGGCCGCGAGCACCCGCGCGGCCAGCGCCGGATCGACGGTGCTCTTGCCGTTGAGCGCACGTGAAACGGTCGCAGTGGACACCCCGGCGCGGGTTGCCACATCACTGATCGTCGCCACGACTCCTCCTCGTGTGCCCGCTAGCCGAGTGATGGCGGGCTACCTGCCTTGACAGCCCGTGTCATGCCAGAATAGCGTCCGAGAAAACGATTGCTCGCCGGTCTTCTCGGCAATTCCAGCGGCGGGCTTTCCCGGTCAGGCGATCCGCAGGGAGTTCACCGGTGGCGCCCACCGACGTGCTCCTCGCCGCCGGTTCTCCAGCAGTCAACGTCGCCTGTCAGTGAACTTGGGAGGAACTGTGGCTCGCATCGGCGTCGTCAGCATTTCCGACGGTCGTGACCACGTCCACGCCCGCATCGCGGATTTCATCCGGTCCAAACAGGATTCCCTGGTCCGGTCGCTGCAAGCCGCCGGACACGACGTGGTGGTGGGCGACGACCTGGTCGCCACCAACGCGCTCGCCACCTCGGTGGCCCGCAAGGTGGCCGCGGCCGACGTCGACGTCACCGTCTTCTACTACTCGGTGTGGACGTTCCCGCACTTCACCATGCTCGCCGCGGACGCCACCCGAAGCCCGCTGGTGCTGGTGGCCAGCACCGATCCGACCGAACCGGGCCTCGTCGGCATGCTCGCCGCGGGCGGCGCGCTGGACCAGATCGGCCGCCGACACACCCGCGCCTGGGGAGCGCCGGACGACGCCGAGCTGGTCGAGAAGATCGGCGTGCACGCCAAGGCGTCCGCGGCGGTGCGGTCGCTGCGCGGGTCGACCTTCGGCCGGTTCGGCGGGCGTCCGATGGGCATGAACACCGCGGTGGCCAACACCGACCAGTGGATGCGCAAGTTCGGCATCGACGTGGAGGAGATCGACCAGTACGAGCTGGTCCTGCGCGCGGACAAGGCGGACGCCGCCGAGGCGAAGAAGGCGCGCGAGTGGATCGAGCAGCACGCGGCGGGCGTGCACTACGACGGCAAGAAGCTGACGCCGGAGCTGCTGGAGCGGCAGATCCGCTCCTACCAGGCGATCCGGGACATCATCGCGGAGCGCAACCTGGACTTCTCCGGCATCAAGGCGCAGCCGGAGCTGACCGAGAACTTCGCGACCATGGACGTCACCGAGGCGTTCCTGAACGACCCGTACGACTGGAACGGGCCGAAGGAGCCGCACGTGTGCGCCACCGAGGCGGACATGGACGGCGCGCTGACCATGCAGCTGTTCAAGGCCTTGGCGGGCACCCCGGTGCTGTTCGCCGACGTGCGGCACTACCACGCCGACCGGGACATCTGGGACCTGTGCAACTCCGGCCAGCACGCCACCTGGTACGCCGCCCGCAGCGACGACCCGGCGGAGAACCTGGCGAAGGTCAACTTCTACCCGGAGGTGTTCTTCTTCCCGGCGGGTGGCGCGTCGGTTCAGCACATCGCGGCCCCGGGGCAGATGACGCTGGGCCGGTTGACTCGCGAGGACGGCGAGTACCGCCTGCAGCTGATGCTCGGCGAGTTCGAGGTGTACGACGACGAGACCAACCAGGCGCTGGTGAACCAGTCGACGCCGGAGTGGCCGCACGCGTTCGCGCGGCTGGACGCGCCGGGCGAGGTGTTCCTGTCGAAGTTCGGCGCGAACCACATCCACGCGGTGCCCGGCGACCACCGGGCGGCCCTGCGCGCCGTGGCGGATCAGCTGGACGTCCGCCTCGACGAGTGGACCCGGGGCTGACAACATCCTCTTCCGGTGCAGTTTCAATTGAAACCGCGGGCCTCCGGGGTGTCGGACCACGACACGCCGGAGGTTGTGGACAACTCCCGCAATTTCAATGGAAATCGGAGGTTCGATTTCCATTGAAATTGCGTACCGCACCCGGGTGGGGCAGCCCTGGGGTGGTGCGGTCGGGGGTCTCCGGTGTTCCAGGTGTGCGAGTTGACGAGGAGGATCGCGCAGGTGGCCGAGAAGGTGTTGCTCGGGATCGACATCGGCACGGCGAGTTCCAAGGGGGTGCTGGTCGCCACCGACGGGCGCATCATCGCCCGCGCCAGCCGGCCGCACGAGACCTCCCACCCGCATCCGGGCTGGGTGGAGCACGACGCGGAATCGGTGTGGTGGGCGGACTTCCTGGAACTGGCCCGGGAGCTGGTGCCCGCCGCCGAAGGCCGGGAGATCGCCGGTCTCGGCGTCAGCGGCATCGGCCCCGTCCTGCTGCCCGCCGACGGCGACGGGAAACCCCTGCGGCCGGCCATCCTCTACGGCGTGGACACCCGCGCGACCGAGGAGATCGCGGAGCTCACCGAGGAGTTCGGGGCGGACGAGATCCTGCGCCGGGGCGGCTCGGCGCTGTCCAGCCAGGCCGTCGGGCCGAAGATCCGCTGGCTGGCCAGGCACGAGCCGGAGGTCTACGAGCGCACCGAGATGCTGCTGATGTGCAGCTCCTACCTGATGCACCGGCTGACCGGCCGGTACGTGCTCGACCACCACTCGGCCAGCCAGTGCGATCCGCTCTACGACCTGCGGGCCCGCGACTGGTCGGCGGACTGGGCTCAGCGGGTCGCGCCGGGGCTGCCGCTGCCGGAGCTGGCGTGGCCGACCGAGGTCGTCGGGCGGGTCACCGCGCAGGCGGCGGCCGAGACCGGGCTGCCGGAAGGGCTGCCGGTCACCGCGGGCACCGTGGACGCCTGGGCCGAGGCCACCAGCGTCGGCGTGCGGGAGCCGGGCGACGTGATGCTGATGTACGGCACCACGATGTTCTTCGTCCAGGTGCTCACCGATCTGCAGCCGCACCAGGCGCTTTGGGGCACCTGCGGGGCGTTCCCGGACACGTACACGCTGGCCGCCGGGATGGCGACGTCGGGCGCGGTGACGCAATGGCTGCGCGGCCTCGTCGACGGCGATTTCGCCCAGCTCGTGGAGGAAGCGAGCAAGGTGCCCGCGGGCAGCCGCGGGTTGTTGCTGCTGCCGTACTTCGCCGGTGAGCGGACGCCGATCTTCGACCCGGACGCGCGCGGCATCCTGGCCGGGCTGACCACCAGCCACGGCCGCGCCGAGCTGTACCGGGCCGCGCTGGAGGGCATCGGTTTCGGGGTCCGCCACAACCTGGCCGCGATGGGCGAGGCGGGCGGCACCGCCCGGCGTCTGGTCGCCGTCGGCGGCGGCACCCAGGGCGGGCTGTGGACGCAGATCGTTTCCGACATCACCGGCCAGGAGCAGCAGGTCCCGGCCGAGACGGTCGGCGCGGCGTACGGCGACGCGCTGCTCGCAGGGGTCGGCACCGGGACCGCCGTCGCCCCGGACGACTGGAACCCGGTGACGCGCACCGTCCGGCCGAACCCGGAGCACACCGAGCGCTACGACGCGTTCTTCGGGCACTACCGGGACCTCTACGACTCCACGGTGCGGATCGCGCACTTCCTGGCAGGTGAACAGCGCGCCGCAGACGAGCGCGACTGATCACCGAATGACGCGCCACTGATCTTGTTAAGCTCAGGCATTCGGGTGAGCTGTCACGAGATCGGGGAGGCGCGGGGCGGATGGCGGTGACTCGGCGTGTCCTCGCGGCCTGTTTCGCCTTGGTGACGTTGGTCGCGGCCGGTTGCTCCCGGGAGTCGGACGCCGACGAAGCGCCACGGATCGACACCGCCGGCCGCGACCTCGGCGCGGCCAGCGTGCAGCGCGACCAGGTGTACGCGCAGCGCGACACCGGCGCGCTGAAGCTGGACCTGTTCCTGCCCGCGAAGCGCGAGACGCCGACCCCGCTGATCGTGTACGTGCACGGCGGCGGCTGGGACGCCGGGGTTCGCGCGCTGGACGCCGATCCCGCCGCGCCGGAGGCGCTGACGGCGCAGCGCCTGCTGGAACACGGCTACGCGGTGGCCACAGTGGACTACCGATTGACCGGGGCGGCGCAGTACCCGGCGCAGGTGGTCGACGTGGCGGATGCCGTGCGCTGGCTGCAGGGGCGGGCCGGGGAGTGGCAGCTGGACGCCGACCGCGTCGGGCTGTGGGGCTCCTCGGCCGGCGGCCACCTGGTGTCGCAGCTGGGCGCGCTGACCGGGGCCCCGGACAAGCCGGGCGGCGGGCTGACCGGCGTCCGGGCGGTGGTGGACTGGTTCGGGCCGACCGACATGAGCGCCGAGGCCGAGGCGGCGCATCCGCAGATGCAGGAGTACGCGCGGCGGGTGATCAAGCAGCTGCTCGGCTGCATGCCGGTGGAGTGCCCGGCGCAGGCGGAGTCGGCGAGCCCGATCAAGAACATCTCCGGGGACGAGCCGCCGTTCCTGATCCAGCAGGGCACGGCGGATTCGCTGGTCCCGCTCGACCAGAGCCTCGACTTCGCGCGGGACCTGCGCAAGCTGGGCGTCACGGCGGAGATGCACCCGTACGAGGGCCTGGACCACGGCTTCGGCCGCGGCCCGCACAACACGCTGATCGTCGACACGGTCGCGGCCTTCGTCGAGACCCACGTCTGACCGGCCCTTCCGCACCGCGGAGCGCCCGTTCCGGCGAGCCCGGTTCTGCCCGAGGGCCGTTTCAGGATGGTGCGCGGGCATGTGGTGGGACGCAGGGCGCTGATTTCGCGCGAAATCGCCATCGGTGTCGGGCGCCGGGCACCTGCGGGATCAGCCGGGCGGAGCCCTTCTGGAACGAGCCCTGGAGTCGGACGGCTCCTCCCGGGGTTCGTGTGCCCGCACCTGCTTCGGGAGTTCGATCCAGCTTCAGGCCGCAGATGCGCCGGGGTGCTCGGTCAGAAGCGCTCGGTCTCCCGATCCCGGACGAGCGGCTGCGCATCGAGCCCTTCCCGCGTCGGGAGCGAACCGTTGACCAGGCCGTCTTCGTCGTGGCGGATGGTTCCGACGCCGCCGGAGCCCGCGGCTTCGGCCAGCGGCTGGACCGTGCTGCGGAACGACTCCAGCGCGTCGAGCTCGCGGCGGCGGGCCGAGACGAAGCGCTGCAGGTGCGTGCTGGAGAGGTTCACCGCTTCCACCGCGTTGGACGCCGCGCGCTGGGCGCGGACCGAGTGGGCGCGCACCTGCTCGATGTCCTCGGCGATCGTGCGCTCCGTCGCGGCGAACATCGACGCCGACGCCAGCACCGCGAAACCCGTTGGCCCGCAAAGGAAGACCCGCTTGCCCAGCAGCCAGGTGAGCAGCTGCGGGTCGGTGTCGAGGGCGGCGATCACAGCGGCGTCGGACGGCACGAACATGATCGAGCCGTAGATCGCGTCGGCCCACTTCTGGTAGCCCTTGCCCGCGAGTTCGGTGGCGCGGGAGCGGATGTTGCGGACGTGCACCCGCAGGGCGTCGGTGCGTTCTTCGGGGTCGTCGGTCTCCATCGCCTCGGCCCACACCGCGAGGCTCGCCTTGGCGTCCACCGGGACCTGGCGCCCGCCGCCCACGGACAGCACCATGTCGGGGCGCGCGGAGCCGCCGCCGGCGAGGTCGGTCTGCAGCGTGAAGTGGACTCCTTCGCGCAGCCCCAGCGACCGCGCGGTCTCCACGAGCACCTGCTCGCCGAGCTCACCGCGGCCGGTGATGGAGGCGAACGCGACTTCGTAGCGCCGCAGCGCGGCCTGCTGCTCGGCGGTGCGGGCGCGCTCGGCCTCGACCATGCGCAGCGCCTCGTCGGCTCGGCGTGCGCTGTCCGTGTACAGCCGCCAGATCAGCATCAGCGCTGCCGCGACCAACAGCGTCAGCACGACGACGATGGTGATCAGGACGCCGGTACCCACATGAGCTCCGTCCGGTAGTGGCAGTGGCAGCTCAAATGATGGCGGACCCGCCCGACAACATCACGCACAGCCACGCTGTGAACGCGCTTCCGGCCGTCGGCTCCGTTTCTGCTGGTCAGGTGCCGTGAGCGTTTTGCGTCGCCATAGCAGCACAAAATGTGCACGGGCGTTGACCTGCGGAAAGCGGCCACAGGGTGCACGACACGCCGAAGCGGCGTGGGGGGTCTGCGAAGTCAGGCGGGGGCGTCGATAGCTTGGGGCTCATGCGAGTGCTGCACACCTCCGACTGGCACGTGGGACGGACGTTCCACGGCCGAGACCTGCTCGGAGATCAGGAGGCCGTCCTGGGCGGGCTGGCCGACCTGGTCGTCGAGGAACAGGTCGACGTCGTGGTGGTCGCAGGCGATCTCTACGACCGCGCGGTGCCGTCGGGGGAGGCGGTGCAGACCTGCGTCCGGGTGCTCGGCAGGATCCGCGAAGCGGGCGCCCAGCTGGTGGTCACCTCGGGCAACCACGACTCCGCCGCCCGGGTCGGCGCGTTCGCCGAGTTCGCCGCGGCCGGCGGCCTGCACCTGCGCACCCAGATCGCCCGGCTGCACGAGCCGGTGGTGATCGACGACCGGCACGGCCCGGTCGCCTTCTACGGCATTCCCTACCTCGAACCGGACCCGGCGCGCCACGCCCTGCAGGCCCGCGCCGACGTGCCCGGGGCCAGCGCTGAGATCGAGTCGCGCGGCCACACGGCGGTGCTCACCGAAGCGATGAACCGGGTGCGCGCCGAACTGGCCGAACGTCCACAGGGGACTCGTTCGGTGGTGCTGGCGCACGCCTTCGTCACCGGCGGCGACAGCAGCGATTCCGAGCGCACCATCGCGGTCGGTGGCGTCGAGCAGGTGCCGGGCTCGGTGTTCGACGGCGTCGACTACGTCGCGCTGGGGCACCTGCACGGCCCGCAGCGGCTCGCCGAGCACCTGCGCTATTCGGGCAGCCCGCTGGCCTACTCGTTCTCCGAAGCGGCGCACCGCAAGTCGGTGTGGCTGGTCGACCTGGACGCGGACGGCCTGGCCGGCGTGGAGCGGCGCGAACTGCCGGTGCCCCGGCGGCTGGCGACGGTCCAGGGACTGCTGGAGGACCTGCTCGCCGAGCCGGAGCACGCCGAGTTGGAGGAGTGCTACCTCTCGGCGACGCTCACCGACGAAGTGCGCCCGCTGGAGGCGATGCGGCGGCTGCAACAGCGCTTTCCGCACGCCGTGCACCTGGAGTGGAAGCCGGCGACCGGCCGCGCGACAGCGCCGTTGCACTACGCCGAGATCGTGCGCGGTCGCGACGACCACGAGCTCGCCGCCAGGTTCGTGGCCGACTGCCGGGGCAGCGACCCCAACGACTCCGAACGCGCGCTGCTCAACGAGGCACTGCGCGCGGTCGCCGCGGCGGAGGGGGCGAAATGAGGCTGCACAGCCTGGAAGTCACCGCGTTCGGCCCGTACCGCGACCACCAGGAGGTGGACTTCGACCGGCTCGGCGGCGACGGTCTGTTCTTGCTGCACGGCGACACCGGTGCGGGCAAGACGACGCTGCTGGATGCGGTCGCCTTCGCGCTCTACGGTTCGGTGCCGGGCGCGCGCGGCGAGGTCAAGCGGCTGCGCTGCGACACCGCGAAACCCGACACCATCACCAAGGTCGTGCTGGAGCTGACGGTGCAGGGGCAGCGGCTGCGGCTGGAGCGCAGCCCGGAGTACCAGCGGCCGAAGAAGCGCGGTGACGGCTACACCACGCAGCAGGCGAAGGCCTCGCTGACCTGGGTCGACGGCGCGCCCACCGAGCAGCCGCCGGAGGGACTGACGCGCATCGACGAGGTCGGGCGCACGGTGCAACGCCTGCTGGGCATGACGGTCGACCAGTTCTTCCAGGTCGTGATGCTGCCGCAGGGCGAGTTCGCCAAGTTCCTGCGCTCGGACACCGCCGAGCGCGAGAAGCTGCTGGAGAAGCTGTTCGGCACCCAGCGGTTCGGCGAGGTCGAGCGCTGGTTCGTCGAACGCCGCCGGGAGCGCGGGCGCGGCGTCGAGGAGCAGACGCAGCGGGTTCGCGAGCTGCTCGCGCGCGTCTCGCAGGTCTCGGGCGCGGAACCGGATGCCGATGTGGACGAGCAGAACTGGTTGGAGGACATCGAAAAGCGGTCCCTCCGCGAGATGGAGGGCACGCGGGCCGAGCACTCCCGCCTGCGGCGCGAGCGGGAGGTGGCCGACGCGAAGCTGACCGAGCGCCGCGAGCTGGCCGAGAAGGTCCGCCGGGTGCGGCAGGCCAACGCGACCCTCGCCGCGATCGGCGAACAGCAGGACCAGCACGACGCTTGGCGCGCGGAGCGGGAGGCGGCGCAACGCGCCGTCCCGGTGCTCACGGCCCGGAATGCCGTGCTGCGGGCGGTGCAGGAGCGCGACAAAGCACGGGCTGCGGTAGCCGCTGCGGCCGCGAGCTGCGAGCTGGACGCCGAAACACCGCTGGCCGAACTGCGTTCGCTCGCGGGTACCAGGCGGGAGGAAGCGGGTGGTCTCGCGCACCTGATCCCCGAGGCGCAGCAACAGGAAATCGACCGGCAGAAGCTCGCCTCCCTGGCCGATCGGCTGGCAGCGGACGAGACCCTGGAAACCGAGCTCGCCGGGCAGCAGGCCACCCTGCCCGACCGCATCGGCATCGCGCGGCAGCAGGTCGAAGACGCGAAGCACGCGGAGCTGCGACTGGAAACCGTGCAGGCGCGCGGCACCGAGGTCGCCGCGCTGCTGCGGACCGCGCGGGAACTGCCCGGCGCGCAAAAGGAACTCGCGTCGGCGACGGCCCGCGCGCAGCAGGCCATCGATGCCCACCAGCAGGCGCGCGACCTGCTGCAAGATCTCCGGGCCCGCAGGCTCGCCGGGATGGCCGCCGAACTCGCGGCCCGGCTCTCGCCCGGCGAGCCGTGCCCGGTCTGCGGATCGGCGGAACACCCCGCGCCCGGCGAACCGGTCGACGCCCCGGTGCGAGCCGAGGACGAGGACAACGCCCAAACCGAGGAGCAGCGCGCCGCAGCCCGGCGGGAAAAGGCCACGGCAGAAGCGCAACGAGCCCAACAGCACCTCGACAACCTGGCAGAACGCCTCGGCGATCACACCGAGGCGGACCTCGCCGCCGAAATCGCCGAGCTCAGAGCCGAGCGCGACGCGCTCCAGAAAACCGCCGCGGAACTACCGCAACGCACCAAGAAGCTGGCTGAGCTGGAAGAATCCACCGAGCGCCTGAACGAGCAGTTGTCGAAGGTGCGAACCCGCGTCGCGGCGGCGCGCAGCGAACAGGCATCGCTTGCGACCACAGTGGACGAACGCGAGTCCAGGCTGCGCGAAGGGCGCGCCGACTTCCCGAGCATCGCCGACCGGCGAACGCACCTGCTGGACATCGCCGCCCGCCTCGAACAACTCGCAGCGGCCAGGACGAGCAGGGACGACGCCGAACAGCGCCTCGCCGAACAGGAAACCGCCCTGGCCGAAGCCGCCACCGCGGCGGGCTTCGACAACGCGGCAGCCGCGCTGGCCGCCGAACGCGGCGACGACCGGATCGCCCAGCTCGCCGAGGCGCTCGCCGAGGTCGAAGAACGCGCCGCAGGCGCCCGCGCAGCGCTGGCCAGCGCGGAGCTGTTCGGCGTGGACGCGGACGCCGAGGTCGGCCTCGAAGAGGCCACCGAGGCCGCCGTCGTAGCCCGCGAAGCGGCGGAGCGCTCGGCTGCGTTGGCGCATCGCGCCGAGCAGCGGCAGCGCGACATCGCGCAGCTCGCGGAGCGGCTGCGCGGAGCGTGGGCGGAGCTCGGGCCGGCGTTGGCGGAGCACGCCGAGCTGGAGGCGTTGGCGGACGTGGTCAACGGACGCGGGCAGAACGCGCGGAAGATGTCGCTGCGCGCGTACGTGCTGGCCGCGCGGTTGGAGGAGGTGGCCATCGCGGCCACCCGGCGGCTGCAGCGGATGAGCGGCGGCCGGTACTCGTTCGTGCATTCCGACGCGGCCGGGGCGCGGGGCACCCGTGGCGGGCTCGGACTGGACGTGCTCGACGACTACTCCGGGAAGGTCCGGCCCGCGAAGACGCTCTCCGGCGGCGAGTCGTTCCTCGCCTCGCTTTCGCTGGCACTCGGGCTGGCCGATGTGGTCGCCGCCGAGACCGGCGGCGCGCTGCTGGACACGTTGTTCATCGACGAGGGTTTCGGAACGCTCGACGCCGACACCCTCGACCTGGTGATGGACACCCTCGACGACCTGCGGGCCGGCGGCCGGGTCGTCGGCCTCGTGTCCCACGTCGAGGAGATGCGCCAACGGATCTCGGTGCGCCTCCGCGTCCGCAAGTCCCGCGACGGCTCCACCCTGGAACTCCAGACCTGACCGTCCCGGGCACCGCGCCTCCGCCCGGCGCACCCGAAGGCGCCCGGTGTCTTTGGCGATTTCGCGCGAAATCGCCATCCCGCCCCCATGCGGAGCGTTGATTTCGCGCGAAATCGACGCACTGACGACGTAGTGCCGCACGTGCCCGCACGCCATGCTGAAACGACCCCGCCGCGCTCCGTGGTGGGGCTCCGACAGTCAGAGCCGGGTACCTCCGGTGCCTGCTGGACGTGGGTTCCCGGTTTCAGGGCGAAATCGGGAACCCGTCGGGCCGGTCAGGCGGTGGTTTCGTGGGCGAGGAGCCAGCGCTTGGCCGGGAGACCCCAGCGGAAGCCGCCCAGGGAGCCGTCGCTGCGCAGCACCCGGTGGCACGGCACGAACAGCGCCGCCGCGTTGCGGGCGCAGGCCGCTGCCGCCGCTCGGAACGCTTGGGGGCGGCCCGCCAGCGCGGCTAGTTCCGAGTAGCTCACGGGTTCACCGGCCGGGACCTTCCGCAGCACCTGCCAGGCGTGTTCGAGGAACTCCCCGGAGCGCTGCCGCACCGGAATCGCGTCGACCGCGCGCAGGTCGCCGGCGTGGTAGTCGCGGATCGCGCGGGTGACCGCGCCGAGATCCGCTGCTTCGCGCGGTGCTTCGGGCAGGAGCTCGCGGGACACCAGCGGCACGAGCTCGTCCAGGCGGGCCGTCCAGCCGGATGCGAGGACGGCACCGTCGGCGTCGACCACGGCGGTGAACGGACCGGCCGGAGTGTCCTCAGTGGACCATGTGATCATGCTTCTCTCCTATGTTCCTGCGGCGGCCGGGTCACGAAGCGAGCTGCAACTGCGGCGTGCCGCTGGCCGCCGCCTCCCACAGGAGCACTCCGGCGTAGGAACGCCACGGGCTCCAGCGCCGCGCATGCGCCTCGATCGCCGCCGGGTCTTCGGACAGCCCGAGGATCCCCGCGCCTCGTCGCAGCGCGAGATCACCGGTCAGCAGCACGTCGGGCGAGCCCAGCACGCGCATGGCGACGTAGCTCGACGTCCAGGGGCCGATGCCGCAGATGCTCTCCAGGTCTTCCCGCAGCTCGGCTTCGTCGCGTCCGGTGTGCAACGCAAGGCTTCCGTCGGCGACGGCCGCCGCGACGGCGCGGACGGTTTCCGCCCGTCGCCGCGGCCCGGGCAGGACCTCCAGCGCTCGGTCCGCCAGAACCTCCGGCGTCGGGAAGAGCGTCGTCACCGCACCTTCCGGGTGGGCCAGCGGCTCGCCCAGCGCGGTGACGAGCCGCTCCGTCGTCTTGCGCGCCGCCGCGACCGAGATCTGCTGGCCGATCACGGCGCGGACCAGGACCTCCAGCCCGTCAACGCTGCCCGGCACCCGAACCCCGGGAGTCTGCGCGACGGCCAGCCGCAGCGCCGGGTCGGCGCCGAGCGCTTCGCCTATCGCGGCCGGATCGGCGTCGAGGTCGAGCAGGCGCCGCAGCCGGGACACCGCGCTGCCGAGATCGCGCAGGTCCGTGAGCCGCAGCGTGCAGGCGACGTACTTCTCGTGCGGTCGGAGCGTGGCGATCCCGGTGCCGTACGGCAGGCGCAGCGCACGCGTGTAGTGGTCCGGCCCGGCATCTTCCAGGCCGGACAGCGCTCGTTCGCCGAGGAACCGCAGCACGCCCGCCACATCGCAGGGGGCCCGGAACGGCAGGCGCAGCTGGACGGCACCGGCGCTGCCGCGGACCGCGCCGCGCCGCTGGGCGCGGCCGCGCATCTCCGTCGGGGTCACTCCGAAGACCTCGCGCAGCGTGTCGTTGAACTGGCGCAGGCTGGAGAAACCCGCCGCGAACGCCACGTCGCCGAACGGGATCGTGGTGGTCTCGATCAGGATCCGTGCCGAGTGCGCGCGGTGCGCCCGCGCCAACCCGAGCGGCCCGGCGCCGAGTTCGGCGGTGAGCACCCTGGTCAGGTGGCGTTCCGAGTAGCCGAGCTGGTCGGCGAGCCCGCGCACGCCGCAGCGGTCCACGACGCCGTCGCTGATCAGCCGCATGGCGCGGCCGGCGAGATCGGCGCGCAGGTTCCACTCCGGCGACCCCGGCACGGCGTCCGGCAGGCATCGGCGGCAGGCCCGGAAGCCGGCGGCCTGCGCGGCGGCGGCCGTCGGGAAGAACAGGCTGTTGTCGGGCTTGGGCGTGCGTGCCGGGCACGACGGGCGGCAGTAGATGCCCGTGGTGCGCACGGCGTGGATGAAGCAGCCGTCGAAGCGCGCATCGCGCGAGGCGACGGCCCGGAGTGCGTCCTCTGTTCCCACCAGCATGTCTTCGATGGTGCCAGCGGACCGGAGCCGGTACTAGCGGGAATCGGACACGCTGATGAAGCCCGATTCGTAGGCGAACACGACCGCTTGCGTGCGGTCCCGGGCGCCGAGTTTCGCCAGCACGTTGCCGACGTGGGTCTTGACGGTCTGCACGCCGATGAACAGCTCGGCGGCGATCTCGCCGTTGGACATCCCGCGCGCCACCAGGCGGAGGACCTCGGCTTCCCGCTCGGTGAGCTCGACCTGCGGGCGGCTCGCGCGGTGCGGTGCGGCAAGCCGGCGGATCGCGGCCGGGAACAGCAGCGATTCGCCGCGTGCCGCGATCCGGATGGCCTGCGCGAGGTCCTCGGGCTGGCAGCGCTTGAGCAGGAACCCGGTCGCGCCGGCGCGCAGCGCGCCGTAGACGTGGTCGTCGTGCTCGAAGGTGGTGATCACGACGATGCGCGGCGGCTCCGGCACCGAATCCAGGATCGCGGTGGTGGCCTGGATCCCGTCGACCCCGGGCATCCGGACGTCCATCAGCACGACGTCCGGCCGCAGCCGACGCACCAGCGGGACGACCTCGGCGCCGTCGGCGGCCTCCCCGACGACGGTCAGGTCGGGCTCGGCATCGATGAGGGCCCGCAGCCCGGAACGGATCAGCGGCTCGTCGTCGACGACCAGCACGGTCGTGGCTTCGCTCACGCCGCCGAGCGTATTGCGCCGCGGCCCGCCACGGGTGCGTCCCAGCGCGGACAGTGGTTTACCAGGGGAGACGGACTCGGAGCCGCCAGTCGTCGCCGTGCGCGGCGCCTTCGGCACGACCGCCGAGAGCCTTCGCGCGGCGCTTGATGCCGCTCAGGCCCAAGCCGTGGCCGGGAGTCGACGCCGGGCCCAAGGGGTTGGTGATCTCCAGCTCCAGTGTGCCGGCGTCGATGGTGATCCGCACCGCGGCCTCCGCCCGGCCCGCGTGGCGCAAGGCGTTGGAGAGGCCCTCGCGCACCGCGCGGTAGGTCTCGCGGCCCACCTGCGGCGGGACCTGGCTCGGGTCGCCCCGGACTTCGAGGCGCACCGCCAGACCGGCGAGCTCGGTGGAGCGGACCAGGTCGTCGAGATCGGCCAGGTCTGGGGCGTCCGAAGTGGAGGATCGCAGGCTGCCCAGCGCGCGATCCAGGTCGGCGAGGGCGGTTCGCGTCGAATCCGCGATCACCGCGAGCGCCTCCCGGGCGAAGGCGGGGTCGCTGTCCAGCACCCGGTTCGCCGCACTCGCTTGCAGCGCAACGACGTTCAGCACGTGTCCGACCGAGTCGTGCAGCTCGGACGCGATCCGGTTCCGCTCGGACAGCTCCTCGACCTGCCGTCGCAACCGCTCGTGCTCGGACGGGCCCAGCAATGCCGGAGCGAGCCGGGTCAGCGCCGCGCCGACCGCCGCGACCAGGTGGAAGCCCGCGACGATCAGGCCCGCGCCGACCAGCGGTGCCCACCACTGCCCAACGCCGAGCGCCCGGTACAGCGGGATGCCGGCGAGCTCGGGCGGCAGGTTCAGCAGCGGATCGGCGAGCAGGATCAGGATGAACGGCGGCACGATCAGCGTCAGCAGGCCGACACCGCAGCCGAGCACCAAGTGGACGACGAGCCAGCAGACGGTCCGCCACCGGTCCGGCCAGGTGACGGCGGTGCTCGTCTCCGGCAGCCCGAGCAGCGCCTTCGCGGCGGCTCCCGACAGCGACCGCGTCGCCGGCAGCAACCCGGTGGCGACCACGGCGAGCACGACGAACGCGCCCTGCGCGATCCCCACCACGACAGGCGGCAGGCCGGGTCCGATGCCGGGGCCCAGCAGCGGCCCGAGCACCAGCCAGGCCACCGCCAGGTACGGGACGGCCAGGACGGCCCCGAGGATCAGGTGCACCCACCGGCGGTACGTGGTTCGCGCGGTGAACGGTCTGATCAGGCGGGACGGCATGGCCACATCATCCCCGCGCGACCGGCACGCGAGCGCAGGTTCCGCACGGCTTGCGGCGCGTCGCCCGCTGGTACAGGTAGACGGACGGCCCGAGCACCAGCGCCCAGCACATCCAGCTCACGTAGAACAGCGCCCCGGGCCAGTAGTGCATCCCGGGGATCGCGTTCGCCGACGAGCCGGAGATCAGGTCGGCGACGGCGGTGGCGAAACCGGCCGGCCCCATCGTGAAGAGCAGCCCGGTGCCGAACCAGCCGCCGACGAGCAGCAGGCCTCGCGGAGTCGGGCGTCCGGCCAGGCCGGGGACCCAGCGCGGCCAGATCCGGCCCCACCGGTGCACGAGGGCCAGCGAGAGCACGATGCCGATCAGCGCGGCGGGCACGACCAACCAGCCGCTGGTGAACCCGTCCCTGGCGGGGTCCGGGTAGTCCAGCCCGATCGTGCCGCCCAGCGCCCAGTTGGTCTTGATCACCGGATAGGGCAGTGCGAACAGGACGCCGAGGTATCCGAGCCACGGCGGCGGTGGCGCGGCCGGGCCGCCGCAGCGACCACAAACCCCGGCGAGTGCCCGGACCCGCAGGACCGTCGCCCGGAACACCAGGATCGCGCTGGTCAACGCGAAGGCGCGAGTGGCGAACATCGGCCAGTCCGGCGGCAGGCTCATCAGGCCGAACAGCCTCAACAGGTCGAACAGGATGCCGCCGGCGGCCCAGAGCAGCAGCAACGCGGCAGCGCCGTTGATCGCGACGAGCGCGCGGCGGGCTCGCAGCGGCGAAAGCAGCAGCGCCGCACCGAGCACGCCGGCCGCTGCGGCCAGCGGCGTCGCCCAGTCCGGGAGGTCGACGATGACGAAACCGCGCGGCAGGAAGTGCCGTGATTCGAAGGAGAGGAAGGTCAAGGCCGACGCGATCAGCGCCGCCTGGCTCGATTTGAGCATCTGCGCTCCTGGTGGCTCGGGTGAACTCACCGGCAATGCTCGGGATCTCGCGGCCCGCGAACCTCCCGCCCGGGCTGGGGAGGCCTCCCTCGCGCGGGGGATTTCGATCGAGGCGGGTGCATTTTGCGCGTTTCATCCCTATTGTCGCGGCATGGCTCAATCGAAGATCAGCACCAGGCGTGGCTTCAAGATCCTCGGCGCCGCTGCGGGCGCCGCGTTCGCCCTCGTGGTCACGGCCGGGTGCAACGACCCGGCGCCCGCCCCGGAGCAGCAGCAGGAGCAGCAGCAGGACGGCGACGACCAGCAGCAGGGCGGTGACGACCAGCAGGGCGGCGAGCAGGACGACGACTGACGACGCGGGGCGCGGGGGCTGTGCGTCCGCGCACCCCCGCGCGACCGGCCCCGATGCCGCCGCGAGCGAGCACCTAGACTTCGGGGTGTGAGTCTCACCCTCGGAATCGTCGGGCTGCCCAACGTCGGCAAGTCCACCCTGTTCAACGCGCTGACCAGCAACGACGCCCTCGCGGCGAACTACCCGTTCGCCACCATCGAGCCGAACGTCGGTGTGGTGCCGCTGCCGGACGAGCGGCTGGACAAGCTCGCCGAGGTCTTCGGCTCGGCGAAGACGGTGCCCGCCACGGTGTCGTTCGTCGACATCGCGGGCCTGGTCAAGGGCGCCTCCGAGGGGCAGGGGCTGGGCAACAAGTTCCTCGCCAACATCCGCGAGGCGGACGCGATCTGCCAGGTCATCCGCGTCTTCGACGACCCCGATGTGGTGCACGTCGACGGCCGGGTGGACCCGTCCAGCGACATCGAGACGATCAACACCGAGCTGATCCTGGCCGACCTGCAGACCCTGGAGAAGGCGCTGCCGCGGCTGGAGAAGGAAGCCCGCACCCACAAGGAGAAGCGGCCGGCCCTGGAGATCGCGCAGCAGGCCAAGGAGATCCTCGACTCCGGCCAGACCCTGTTCGCCGCGGGCCTGGGCAAGGACACGCCGGACCTGCGCGAGCTGAACCTGCTGACCACCAAGCCGTTCCTCTACGTGTTCAACGCGGACGAGGGCGTGCTGGCCGACGAGGCGAAGCAGAAGGAACTGCGCGACCTGGTCGCGCCCGGCGACGCGGTGTTCCTGGACGCCAAGGTCGAGGCGGAGCTCAAGGAGCTGGACGAGGAATCCCAGCGCGAGCTGCTGGAATCGATCGGCCAGGCGGAGCCGGGCCTGAACGCGCTGGCCCGCGCGGGCTTCCACACGCTGGGCCTGCAGACCTACCTGACGGCCGGGCCGAAGGAGGCGCGGGCCTGGACGATCCGCCAGGGCTGGACGGCACCGCAGGCGGCCGGGGTGATCCACACCGACTTCGAGCGCGGCTTCATCAAGGCGGAGATCGTCTCCTTCGGCGACCTGATCGCGGCGGGCACGATGGCGGAGGCCAAATCGGCGGGCAAGGTCCGCATGGAGGGCAAGGACTACATCATGACCGACGGCGACGTCGTGGAGTTCCGCTTCAACGTCTGATCAGCGACGTTTCCGCTGGTAATCGACTCACGGTAGGTCGGCGTTCGGCAGCGGTCGAACGCCGGCCCGCGAAGCCGCGAAGGGCCGGGCTTGGTCTCCGCACAGGAGTCCCGAGCCCGGCCCTTCTGCGCTTCGACCTGGGGGTCCTCTGCCCCACCAAGCTGTGCCGGCCCACTGGTGGTGGGGCTTTCCATTCGTCCAAGCCAGACGGCGAGCGTGGCAACGATGCTGTGGTGATGATCAGGAGAATCCTTCCCTACGCCGACGGAGGCGATCTCGCCGCGTCGCGCGACTTCTACGTCGAGGTGCTCGGATTCGAGGTCGCGATGGAAGATCCCGTCCTCGGTCTGCGGTCGCCGGACAACCCCATGGCTCAAGTCCTCGTCCCGCCACGCGGAATGGAGGATCCCGCGCCGCGCTTCGGGATCGACGTTGGAGAACCGGCGGCAGTTGATGCAGCACACATCGAGGCGGTCCGCCGCGGTCTGCGCGTCGTCTATCCGCTCACCGACGAGCCGTGGGGCGTGCGTCGCTTCTTCGTGGAGGACCCCAGCGGCACGGTGGTCAACGTGCTCGCGCACCTGCCCTGACCCGGCGGTATCCATCTGCGGCACGTCCTGCGGCTCGTACCAGGTTCGGTCCGGGGCGAACGGTGCCGTGGTGACCAGCGGTCGGGCTCAGGCCTGTTACGCGTGTCGAGCCGGATCGTCATCCCCCGCTCGACCTCGACCGTAGCGAGTCGGCGCGGTGCGGCCCCGCGCTACGCCAGGAGCTTGCCTACCGGTCGGTGGCTACGAGGTAGGTGGCGAGGGCCGTTCTGGTTTGTTGGAGGCACGTCAGGCGGTCGTCTATCGCCGCCAGTTGGGTTCGGAGGGTGGCCACGAGGTCCGGGCACGGTTCGAGGACCGGTAGCTCGCCCCTCGCGCAGGGCAGGACGGTGCGGATCATCTCCGTGTTCAGGCCCGCCGCCAGCAGGTTCCGGATCTGCGCGACGACCGTCAGCGCTTCCTCGCGGTAGTAGCGGTAGCCGCTCGGCGCTCGTTCCGAGGTGAGCAGGCCCTGTTGTTCGTAGTAGCGCAGCCGGCGCTGGCTGACACCGCTCCGGCGGGACAGCTCGCCGATCTTCATGAGATCCGGCTCACGCGTCGTTGACTCTGACATCACTGTCAAACTCTAGCGTCGGTGGCATGCGAAGTCAGCGGAGTGGGTGGGCCCTGGTGGCGCTGATGGCCTGCGTGTTCGCCGTGGGATCCGCCGAGTACGCGGTGATCGGCGTCCTGCCGGACATCGCGGCGGACCTGCGCGTGTCGGTCGGTACGACGGGCCTGCTCGTCACCGGCTACGCGCTGACGGTCGCGCTGGCCGGGCCGGTGGTCACCGCCGTGACCACGCGGCTGCCGCGGAAAGCGCTGCTCGTCGGCCTGATCGTCGTGTTCACCGCGGGCAACGTGCTGGCTGCGGTCTCCGGCGCCTTCGGGCTGGTGATGATCGCTCGGGTGCTCGCGGCGCTCGTGCACTCGACCTTCTTCGCCGTCGGTCTGGTGCAGGCCGTGTCGGTGGTGGGCGAGGAGCGCCGCGGTTGGGCGATTGCGGTGGTGAGCGCCGGGCTCAACCTGGCGACCGTGCTCGGCGCGCCGCTGGGCACGTTCCTCGGCCACGAGCTCGGTTGGCGCGCCACGTTCTGGGCGATCGCCGCGTTGAGCCTGGTCGCTACGGTGGTCGTCGCGGTCGCCGTGCCGTCGTCGCGGGCGGCCGGGGCCTCTTCGGGGCGGGCGGAGATCAGGGCGCTGGGCAGTCGCGAGGTGCTCGTGGTCGTCGTGGTCACCGTGCTCACGCAGATCGCCCTCTTCACGCCGTACACCTACATCGCCACGATCCTCACCGGCGTCTCCGGTTTCGGGGCCGGGGCGGTGGCCTGGCTGCTGATGGTGTTCGGCGTGGGCGGGCTGCTGGGGAACCTGGTGGGCGGCCGGTTGGCGGACCTGCGGCCGTGGGGTTCGGTTCGCGGGCTGCTCGCCGGAATGGCCGTCGTGCTCGGGGTTTTCGGCCTGGTCGTGCGGGATCCGGTGGCCGCGGCGGTGGGAGTGTTCGTGCTCGGGGCGGTGAGCTGCGCGCTGATCCCGGCGTTGCAGGCCCGGGCGTTCGCTGCGGCAGCGGGCGCGCCGACCCTGACGGTCGCCGTGAACACCTCGGCGTTCAACCTCGGCAACGCCGGCGGTGCGTGGATCGGTGGCCGGGTGCTCGACGGCGGTGCCGGGCCGTACTGGCTCATCGGGATCGGCATTCTCGCCGCGCTGGCCGCGTTGTCGGTCACCGGCGTTCGGCGAACGGTTGATGTGAAAGGAAAAATCGATGTCTCTGTCCGTTGAGTTGCGTGGTTCCGGGCCCGGGCTGTTGCTGGCCCACGGCGCGGGTGGGTCGGCTGCGGCGAACTTCCCGTTCATCGACGAGCTCGCCGGGAAGCGCACGGTCGTCGCGCCGGACTACCCCGGCTCGGGCGGCACGCCGAAGGCCGAGCAGCCGCTCGAACTGGACCGGCTCGTCGACGAGGTCGTCGCGTCGGCGGTCGACGCGGGCGTGGAAACCTTTGGCGTGCTGGGCTATTCGATGGGCACCACAGTCGCCGTCCGGGCGGCCGTGCGATACCCGGAGCGCGTCACGTCGCTGGTGCTCACTGCCGGATTCGCCGCCGCCGACCGGCACTTCCGGCTCACCGTGGACCTCTGGCAGCAGCTGCTCGACGGCCCGGACCGGGACGCGCTCGCGCGATTCGTGCTGCTGAACTGCTTCAGCCCGGCGGCGCTGAACTCCATCGACGACTGGGACGAAGTGTTCCGGGGCACCGCCGACGGCGTGCCGGTCGGCACCGGCGACCACCTCGACCTGCTGCGCACCGTCGACGTCCGCGCCGACCTGCCGAAGATCTCCGTGCCGACGCTGGTCGTCGCGACCACCCGGGACACCCTGGTGCCGCCGCACAACTCCCGCGAGCTCGCCGCGAAGATCCCCGGCGCGCGGCTGGTCGAGGTCGACTCCGGGCACCTCATCGGCGCGGAGAACCCGAAACCGTGGCTCGCGGCGATCCAGGACTTCCTGGGCTGAGCCTCGCTCTGACCGCAGTTCGGGACCCCGGCCACTTGCGCGGGGTCAGCCGAACGGTGTGGCCAGCAGCGGGATTCGGCGCAGGTCTTCGACCGTGCAGCGCAGGCCGGCAAGAGCGCAGATAGCGCGCATGCAGATGTCGTAGTCGGGTTCGCCGGGATCGAGGTAGTCGTGTTCGACGGTGCCGGCCGCTTCGAACGCTGCGCGCAGTTCGGCCGGCATGCCGGGCAGATCCTCCTCCAGGTCGAGGTCGTCGACGTTGATCCAGGCGAGCTGCTTCCCGTCGACGGCGTAGGTGAGGCTGGCGTCAGCGTTGATGGAGAACGTGCTCGTGGCCGCTACGCGACCGTTGGCGGACAGGGCGGTTGTGTCGTCGTCGCCGACGGTGTACCCCGCGTCGTCGTACACGAATGTCCACGCACCGATGCGTCCTGCCAGCAGCGTCGCACCGGCGCCGGGTTCGGCGGCGAGGGCCGCGGCCGGGAGGGAAGTCCACTCGTCCGGCTTGCTTCCGGGCAGCTCGCACGGCCGGAACAACCGGGGTTTGGCGCCCAGCACTTCCAGCGCGTCCGCGGGTTCGAGGTCGCGGACCACGTGCACGGCGTGGTTCGGGTTTTCGCTGGCCAACTCGGTGATCCAGATGGGTACTCCCTCTCCGTCGAGCGTGTCCGGCGGAAATCCGGGCGTTGGCATGTGACCTCGTTTCCTGGCCTCGTGCGTGGTACCGCCAGGTATTCTCGTGCGCGCCGCCGGAGCCACCAAGAGACGAAGGGGCAGAGTCGGATGGCCAGGCGACTCCCCTTCAACTGCGGAGCGAGGAATCTTTGACCGCGATCCTCGGGTAAACCCTGACATCCACTTCTCCGGACAGCTCTCCGGACTCGAACTCCGCGATGAGGTGTGTTTCTCGGTTCTCCGCTCGGATGCTCAGAGCGGTTGCGCCTTCGCGGAAGAAGCGCCACAGGACGTCGTCACCTCGGCGCCACTCGAACCGGATGGAGTTCTCGTGCTGATCGAAGCTGAGCCTGAGGGTTCCGTTCTCGGTCTCGAACTCGATCCCCTGAATCCACGGCTCTTCCAAGGCTTCGGGCGCTTCGCCGAACTGATCGAGGAACTCCTGTTCGCCGGGGATGATCACGGTCTGCACAGTAGGGAGCAGGAAGGCACTCCCTCCGGACTGCTCACGGCACCAGCACGAGGCGGCCGCGGAGACCGCCGCGCGCGAGCCGCTCGTGGGCTTCGGCGACCCGGTCCAACGGCATGGCCTCGGCGACCCGCAAGGTGATCGTGCCGGACTCCGCCAGCGCGACCAGCTCCGCGAGACCCGTCCCATCGGCCCGGATCCAGTGGTTGAAGACGTGAGTGCCGCGCAGCGGGCGCGGCTCCGCGCCACCGACGAGCGCCGCGAACGCTCCGCCCGAGCGGACGGCGTCGAGTGCTTCTGCGCCGAGGGCTGCGGCGTCGATCGCCGCATCCGCGCCGCCGGGCACCAGGCGGCGAACGGCCTCGCCCAGGCGGGCGCCACGTGGCACGAACACCTCCGCACCCAGCTTCCGGACCAGCGACTCGTCCTGCGCCGAGGCCGTTGCGACCACTCGCAGGCCGCGTGCCGCCGCGAGCTCCACGGCGAAGCCGCCGACCGCTCCGGCAGCCCCGGTGACCAGCAGGGTCTGGCCCGGATCCAGGGCGAGCGCGTCGAGGGCTTGGGCGGCGGTGAGCCCGCTGAGCGGCAGCGTTGCGGCTTCCACCAGGTCGATGCCCGCGGGCGCGTGTGCGAGCGCGTCCGCATCGAGCACGACGTGGTCGGCCTGGGTGCCCAGCGGCACGTCCAGCCGGTCCGACATGCCGATCACGCGGTCTCCTGGCCGGAATCGGGTGACCTCGTCGCCGGTGGCCTCGACGACTCCGGCGGCATCCCAGCCGATCCCGATGACCTCGCGCGCCGGGAGCAGGCCCGCATCGGTGAGCGCGCCGGTTCGGGTGGCCAGGTCGACCGGGTTGACCGTGGCCGCCGCCACCCGGATCAGGACCTGCCGCGGCCCGGCCTCGGGCACAGCCACATCCGCGATCTCCAGCACTCCGGTTCCGCCGAACGCACGGATGACGACTGCTCGCATGGGCTTCTCCTGGTTCCATCGCATCTTGATGACGAACTTAGGGAGAGCTACTCTCCATCCGGAAGTACGCACTTCAAGGTGCGTATCGCACGCAGACGGGAGTGCTGTGGCCACGCAGACCGCCGCGCAGAGGCGCGCAGAAGCCCGAACCGCGTACGACGCGTACCTCGCCGAGTGCCCGGCCCGGCAGCTGCTCGACCGGATCAGCGACAAGTGGGTGAGCCTCGTGCTCAACGCGCTCGCGGGCGGCCCGCAGCGCTACAGCGACCTGTCGCGCACGATCGCCGGCGTCAGCCAGAAGATGCTCACCCAGACCCTGCGGAACCTCGAACGGGACGGACTCGTGTCCCGCGCCGTGACGCCCTCGGTCCCGGTTCGCGTCGACTACGCGCTCACCGGCCTGGGGGAGAGCCTGCTGCCGGTGGTGCAGGCGGCCAAGACCTGGGCGGAATCCCACATCGACGAGATCCACGCGGCCCGCACCGCCTACGACGGCCGCTGAACAACCCCGTTGACCAGCGCGAACCGGGGGCTCGACGTGCCCTCCGGTCCCGGGAAGTCCTCTGTGGAGCGAGTCGGCGTCATGCCGGTTCGATCGGTGAGCCCTCCTTCCAGCTCGCGATGCGGTCCGGCCGCTGACGCCTGAGCCGGGCGGCGCGTTCGAGCCCGTCGAATTGGCCGGTTGACTGCTAGCGTGTCGAAGATGACCGCAGATCCGGTGCTGGTGATCGGCGCGGGCGTGCAGGGCCTGACGACCGGGGTCGTCCTCGCCGAGGCGGGCCGGCGCGTGCGCATCCGCACCGCCGACCGGCCGCAGGACACCACTTCCGCGGTCGCGGGCGCGATGTGGGGCCCGGCGATGCTGCGGCCCGCCGACCGGGTGTTGTACTGGGTGACCAGGTCCCACGCCGAGTTCACCGCGCTCGCCCGCGACGAGGACTCCGGCGTGCACCTGGCCGCGGGGCGGATGGCGGCGCGGTTCGACCTCGGCGACTCGGTCCCGCCCGAGGCGAGGCTGATCCCCGACCTGCGCCCCTGCACGCCCGAGGAACTGCCGGACGGGTTCGTCAGCGGCTACCGCGCGACCGTGCCGCTGATCGACATGCCGCGCTACCTCGACCACCTGGTCGCCCGGTTCCGCGACGCCGGCGGTGACCTGCAGCTCAGCCCCGTCCCGACGCTGGCCGAGGCGGTCGCCGAATCCTCGACGGTGGTCAACTGCACCGGCGTCGGCGCGCGGGAACTCGTCGGCGACCCCGGCGTTCACCCGGTGCGCGGCCAGCACGTCGTGGTGCGCAACCCGGGGATCGACGAGTACTTCATCGAGCTCAGCGACTCCGGCGAGTTCACCTCGTACATGCCGCACGGCGACCGCGTCGTGCTCGGCGGCGTCGCAGGCGAACAGGACTGGAACTGCACGCCCCGCCGTGAGGACAGCGAGGGCATCCGGCGCCGGTGCGCCGCGGTGGAGCCGCGACTGGCCGACGCCGAAGTGCTCGCGGAACTGGTCGGGCTGCGGCCCGGCCGGGAATCGGTGCGGGTTGAGGTCGAGCACTACGAAGGCGCGCGGATCATCCACAACTACGGCCACGGCGGCTGCGGCGTCGCGCTGTCCTGGGGATGCGCCTTCGAGGCAGCCGACCTCGCCGAAGAGATCGGCTGAGCCGCTCAGGACCTGAGCTGCTCCACGACGTTGTCGATCTCCTGGGCGAGCGACGTGTCGTTGGCCGTGATGCCGCCCTTCGAGTGCGTGGTGCAGTAGAACGTCACGGTGCGCCAGCGGATGTCCATGTCCGGGTGGTGGTTCTCGCTCTCGGCGATCTCGGCGATCCGGTTCACCGCCTGGATCGCCTGCGGGAAGTTGCCGAACTCGACGGTGCGGGTCAGCTTGACGCCGGACTGGGTCCACTCCGGCAGGTGCTGGAGCGCTTCGGTGACCTGGTTATCGGTGAGCAGTTCCGTCATACCGACATGGTGGAGGTTCGGCGCGCCGACCTCCACCCGGCACCGCTCACGAGACGCGTCGCGGACGCTCCAAGTAGGTGCTGTCCGGATCGGTGAAGCCGTAGCCGCGGTAGAGGCCGTGCGCGTCGTCGGTGTGCAGCATCCAGCGGAAATCGCGGCCGGGTCCGTCCTCGATCATGCCCTGCACCAGGGCCTTGCCGATGCCGTGGCCGCGCGCCTCCGGGAGGACGAACACGTCGGCCAGGTACGCCGTGCCCACCCCGTCGGAGAAGGCTCGTGCGAAGCCGATCAGCCCGCCGTCCGGCTTCCGGTAGGCGCCGACGACGCGCCAGGCCAGGTCGATCTGCTTGTCGAGATCTGCCCGCTTGCGCCACTTGCCCCAATACGCCTGCGTGGAAAGGAATTCCCACACCGCGTCGCGATCGACCCTGGCCCGCGAATCGTCCACCTCGAACTCCATGCCCCGAGCGTATCGACCCGGCCAACCGATTTAGCCGGACGAGGTGTGGGGGCCGAGCCGCTTGGCGGCCCCGTGGGGTGGCGTTTCGCGCGCGACCGAGCCCTACAGGCAGGCGTGCAGCGCGGTCAGGAGGCGGTGCGAACGGTCGTCGGAACCCTCCGTTCGCATCAGGCACGGGCTGAAGGCGAACGCCACGCCCAGGCGCGGCCAGCAGCCGAACAGCGAACCGCCCGCCCCGCTGTGGCCGAACCCCGCGGCCTCCGGGCCGTAGGTCTCGATCGAGTCCTGCAGCTCGTAGCCCAGGCCGAAGGCCAGCGGCCGGCCGGTGCCCGGATCGGTGCCCCGGCTCTCCTCGCGGCGGATCCGGTCGAGCGTCCGGCCGCCGACGAGCTCGCCGGTCACCAGCGCCGAGTACACCGCGGCCATGCCGCGAGCGGAGGCCATCGCACCGCCGCCCGGGCTGCCGCCGACCCACCACGCCGGGGTGTTCCAGGGCGCGTCATCGCCCAGCAACGTGGGCGGATTCCCGTAGACCTTGTCGCGGTAGGCCAGGGCCTCCGGCGTGTTCAGCCGGTTCGCCACCTGGTAGTCGGCCGCCCGCCAGCGCCGCCCGGTGCGCGGCCACTCGGACTCGGGCAGCCCCAGCCAGAAGTCGGCCGGAACCCGCTCCGCGACCTCGGCGCGCAGGTACTCGCCGACCTCCCGCCCGTCGACCCGCCGGATCAGCTCCGCCGCCAGCCAGCCGAAGGTCAGCGCGTGGTAAGCGGTGGTCGTCCCGACCGGCCACAGTGGAGCCTGCGCGGCCAGCAGCTCGGCCATCGCCCGGTTGTCCATCGCCGCCTCGCGGGTGACCGGCTTCGCCGGGTACGGCAACCCCGCCGAGTGCGAGAGCAGCTGCCTGACCAGGACGTCCTGCTTGCCCGCCGCGCCGAACTCCGGCCAGTACCGGACCACCGGCGCGTCCGGGTCGAGCGCGCCGGCGTCGACCAGCAGGGCGACGCCGGTGGCGACGATGCCCTTGGTGCCGGAGAACACCGGCATCAGGGTGTCGGTCGTCATCGGCTCGGTGGCGGCCTGGTCGCGGTGCCCGGCCTGCAGGTCGAGGATCTGCTCGCCGTCGCGGAAGACGGCGAACGCCGCACCCGCCGCATCGGCCGCCACCACCTCGGCGAACTCCTCGGCAACCCGCTCGAAACCCGCTGCGACCGACATCAGTTCTTCGCCTCCAGCTGGAAGTTGGGCGCGTCGCTCAACAGCGACCGGGTGTAGTCGTGCTGCGGCGCGGTGAACAGCTCCTCGGCCGGCGCCTGCTCCACGATGCGCCCGTTCTGCAGGATCGCGACCCGCTGCGCGATGTTGCGCACCAGCGCGATGTTGTGCGTGACGAACACCAGCGCCAGCCCCATCTTCTCCCGCAGGTCCCGGAGCAGGTCGACGATCGCCGACTGCACCGAGACGTCCAGCGCGGAGGTGATCTCGTCGCAGATCAGCACCTCGGGCCGGGTGACCAGGGCGCGCGCGATCGCCACCCGCTGCCGCTCGCCACCGCTGAGCTGGTCGGGGTAGCGCTCGGCGATGTCCGGCCGCAGCGCGGCGAGCTCCAGCGCCTCGATGACCCGCTCCGACGTGCTCTTGCCGCCGGACTCCCCGCCGAGCACCGAGATCGGCTGCGCCACCAGGTCGCGGACCCGGCGTCGCGGGTTCAGCGACTCGTAGGGGTTCTGGAACACGTACTGCACCTGCCGCCGCTGCTCGCGGGTGCGCTTGCCGCTGCCGGCCGCCAGCTCCTCGCCGTGCAGCAGCACCGAGCCCTCGTGCTTCGGGTGCAGACCGGCCAGGCAGCGCGAGAGCGTGGTCTTGCCGCTGCCCGACTCGCCCAGCAGCGCGAGGCAGGAACCCGGCGACACGCTCAGCGAAACGTCTTGCAGCACCGGGGAATCGGTGTACCAGGCCCGGATGTTGCGGATTTCGAGAACCGGTTCCGCCTCGGCCGGAACGGAATCCGACGTGCGAGCCGGTGCTACGAGACGCCCGGAACGCGGCTGCAGGCAGCGGATTTCGTGGCCGGGGGAGACCTCCTGCACCGGCGGAACCTCGGCGCGGCACTCGTCGGTCGCGGCAGCGCAGCGCGGCGCGAACGCGCAGCCGTCCGGGCGGCTCAACGGCGACGGCGCTTGGCCGTCGATGGCCTGCATCGCCCGCTCGCCGTCCAGGTCCGGCACCGCGAGGACCAGGCCCGCCGTGTAGTGGTGGCGCGGCTCGTTCAGCACCTCGGCGGTCGGGCCGGTCTCCACGATCCGGCCCGAGTACATCACCGCGATGCGGTCGGCCAGCTCCGCGACCACCGCCATGTCGTGCGAGATGTACACGCCCGCCGTCCCGTGCCGCTCGCACATCTCGCGGATCGTGGTCAGCACCCGCTTCTGGGTGGTCACGTCCAGGCCCGTGGTCGGCTCGTCCAGCACCACGACCTCCGGGCGGCCGACGAAGGCCATCGCGATCGCGATGCGCTGCTGCTGACCGCCGGAGAGCTGGTGCGGGTACCGGCCCAGGAACTCGTCGTCATCGGGCAGCGCGACCTCGGTCAGGACCTGTTTGATCCGCCGCTTCGCCGCTTCACCGGAGACGTCGTGCACGCCCTCCGCGAGCTGCGTGTGCAGGCGCAGCGCCGGGTTCAGCGCCGAGCCCGGCGACTGCGGGATGTACGCGACCCGGCGGCCGCGCAGCGCGGCGGCCCGCTTCGGCGGCAGCGCGGTGAGGTCGGTGTCGCCGACGAGGATGCGGCCATCGGCGATCCGGGTGCCGCGCTTGCAGTAGCGCAGCATCGCCAGGCCGAGCGTGGTCTTGCCGGAGCCGGATTCACCGATCAGGCCGAGGATCTCACCCGGCGCCAAGGTGAAGCTCACGTCGGCGACGATGGCGGCTTCCGAGGGCACGCCCCGGATCTCCAGTCCGGTGGCGTCCAGAGCAGCGGCGGTCATCGGCACCCCCAACGGGTCGGCGACAGGTCGTGGTCCGGGATCTCCCGCAATTTCAATGGAAATCGGACCTTCGATTTCAATGGAAATTGCGGATCACAGGTCGGCGGTGGCATCAGCGGGCCTTCTCGATTCCCCGGTCGACGCCCGCGACCGAGCGCGCCAGGCCGTCCGCCACCAGGTTGGTGCCGATCGTCAGCACCGCGATGGCGATCACCGGCAGCGCCACCGCCCACGGCTGCACCGTCAGCGCGATCCGGTTCTCGTTGATCATCAGGCCCCAGTCCGCCGTGGGCGGCTGCAGGCCCAGGCCGAGGAAGCTCAGCCCGGCGACCAGGCCGATCGAGTAGTTCAGCCGCAGCCCGAGCTCCACCAGCACGGTGCCGGTGACGTTCGGCAGGATCTCGCCGAGCAGGATGCGGACCCGGGACAGCCCGATCGCCTCCGCCGACTTGACGAAGTCGCGCTCGGCGACCGAGAGCGTCGCCGCCCGCACCACGCGCATCACCCGCGGCAGGTGGCTGCCGCCGACGACCAGCACCAGCAGCCACAGCTCCGGGCCGACGACGCTGACGAACAGCAGCGCCAGCACCACCTGCGGGAAGGCCAGCGCGATGTCGCCGAAGCGCATCAGCACCTCGTCCAACCAGCCGCGCCGGTAGCCGGCGTACATGCCCAGCAGCGAGCCGAGCCCGACGCCGAGCAGCGTGGCCAGCACCGCCAGCACCAGCAGCGTCTGTCCACCGTGGAGGAACCGGGTGAGCACGTCGCGGCCCAGGTTGTCGGTGCCGAACCACGAGCTCGCCGTCGGATCGGAGAACGGGGTGTCCACGAACTCGGTGGCACCGTGCGGCGCGAGCAGCGGCCCGACGATCGCGGTCAGCACCACCAGGATCGACAGCGCCAGGCCGATCTTGGTGCGCGGCAGGCGCAGCGCCGCCCGCCACGCGCCGACCGCGCGCGGCACGGGCGGGGCGGGAGTCGCTCGGGTTTCCTCGATCTGCGCAGTCGTGGTCATCGCGCGGCGGACCTCACCTTCGGATTGGCGGCCAGACTCACCACATCGGCCAGCAGGTTCACGACGATGTACACGGCGGCGATGGCCAGGGTCAGCGTCTGCACCACCGGCAGGTCGCGGTTGTTCACCGCGTCCACCAGCGCGAACCCGATACCGGGGAAGCGGAACAGGAACTCGACGATGACCACGCCACCGGCCAGCCACGCCAGCTGCAGCGCGATCACCTGGGCCACCGGGCCGATCGAGTTCGGCAGCGCGTGCCGCAGGATCACCGTGCGCTCCGGCAGCCCCTTCAACCGGGCCTGCTGCACGAACTCGCTCTCCAGCACCTCGATCATGGTCGCCCGCATGATGCGCACGATGTACGGCGAAACCGCGAGCACCATCGTCAGCGTCGGCAGCACCAGCTGCGTCGGATCGCTCCAGGCCGAACCCGTGCCGGTCATGACGTACACGGCGGGCAGCAGGTTGAGCATCCCGGTGGAGAAGACCAGCACCAGCACGATGCCGACCACGAACTCCGGCAGCGAGGCCAGCACCAGGCTGACCACCGAGGTCGCGTGGTCGAAGGCCTTGTCGCGGCGCAGCGCGCTGTAGGTGCCGACCAGGATGGACAGCGGCACGCTGATCGCCGTGGCGCACAGCATCAGCGCCAGCGAGTTGTTCAGCCGGGAGCCCAGCAGCTCGGCCACCGGCATGCCGTTGGCGTAGGACGTGCCGAGGTCGAGCCGGAAGATGTTGCCCAGCCACGAGAAGTACTGCACCCACATCGGCTCGTCGAGGTGCAGCTGCTCGCGCAGCGCGGCCAGCCGCTCCGGAGTCGCCTCGCGGCCCAGGATGGCGCGGGCGGCGTCCCCGGGCAGCGCCTGGGTGGCGAGGAAGACCACCACCGACACGGCCCACAGGATGACCACGCCGAGCAGGATTCGCTTGACCAGCATTCGATTCATCGGTCCGCCCTCACTTCGCCAGCCACGCGTGGCGGAAACCGTAGGAGCTCAACGGTGCGCCGCTCTTGTCCGGTTCGAGCCCGACGACCCGGACGCTGTGCGCGTCCAGCTGGTTCGGGAAGCCCCAGATGATGTATCCGCCGCTCTCCCACTCGATCTGCTGGGCGCGCGCGACGAGCTCCTTGCGGCGCGCCGGATCGGTGGTGGCCCGCGCCTGGTACACCAGATCGTTGAATTCCGGGTGGTTCCAGTGGGTCTCGTTGTACGGCGAGTCGGGCAGGCTGCCGGAACCCGCCTGCGCCAGGAAGTTCCGGGTGAACCAGTAGTCCTGCGCGAAGTCCCAGGACAGGTACATGTCGCCGAAGAACTCGCCGGAATCGACCCGGTGGATGTTGACGGTGATCCCGGCGTCGGCGGCCTGCTGGGCGAACACCTGCGCCGCCTCCACCACACCGGCCGCGACCGGCGACGTCACCAGCTCCACGGTCAGGTTCTCCCGGCCCGCCTCGCGCAGCAGCTGGCGGGCCTTGGCCACGTCGCGGCCGCGTTGCGGCAGCGCCGAGTTGTACAGCGGATCCGCCGGCGAGTAGATGTCGTTGCCGATCGTGCCGTGGCCGCCGAGCACTTGCTTGATCATCTGCTCGCGGTCCACGACGAGCCGGAACGCCTGCCGCACCCGGACGTCGTCGAACGGCGGCCGGTCCACCCGCATGGTGAACGGCACCCACGAGCCGGTCTGGGATTCCAGCAGCCGGAGGTTCGGGTCGGCGTCCAGCACCCGCAGCAGCCCCAGCGGCACCTGGTCGATGGCGTCGACCTGGCCGCCGAGCAGCGCGTTGATCCGTGCCGTGTCGTCCGGGAAGTCGATGATCACGACCTCGTCCACGTACGGCTCGCCGTCGCGCCAGTAGTTGCGGTTCTTGGTGAACAGGCTCTGCTGGCCGGGTTCGAAGGAGTCGAAGGCGAACGGGCCGCAGCCCACCGGCCGGTTCGGGTCGTAGCCGACCGGGACGATTCCGTTGGCGTACTCGGCGAACTGGTCGGGCAGCGTGACGTCCGGGCGGGACAGCGTCAGCCGGACGGTGCGTTGGTCCAGCGCCTGCATGGCGTTGAGGTCAAGCGCGCTCAGCCCCACTGCGCCGTTCTTCGGGTCCGCCGGGTCGGCGATCCGGCGGAGGGTGTGGATCACGTCCTCGGCGGCGAGGGTCTTGCCGTTGTGGAACTCGACGCCCTCGCGCAGCCGGATGGTCCAGGTCATCGCCTGCGGATCGGACTCGACGGATTCGGCCAGCGCGGGCTGGATCTGGTAGTCGGAGTCGAACCGAAGCAGCGTGTCGTAGAGCTGGAAGATGCGTGCCTGGTCCGGGTGGGTCACGGTGGCGTGCGCGTCCAGGGTGTCCTTGCTGGACCCGCCGACGATGCCGACCCGCAGCCGACCGCCGTACTGCGGCGGACCGGAGGGGATCGGTGCCTTTCGCACCGCGCCGCCCGCGCACCCGCTGACGACGGCGCCCGCGCCCACTGCGCCGGCGCCCACTGCGACGTACCGGAGGAAGTCGCGACGACTGGGGCCGGCGTTCGACTGTCCTCTGCTCGGCATCCGGCGGAACCTCCTGTGTCTCGCGGGGCGCGCGGCACCCGTCGGCGCGGACTGGCGCCGGTGATGCGGCCGCTGGGGCGGCGCTGGAGCCTCTCGACAGCGCCCCGCTGGCGTTGCGTTTCGACCCATTACTGATTGATCAGTCAATCGATCGCATCGACCTTTACCGACGCGGTGGAGGCTGTCAAGCCGCCATGTACTGGGTCGATATGTCAAGACCCGGGTCGTCGGTGACGGTCCAAACGTTGCCGGCTCTTGCTACTTTCGCAACGCTTGATCATGTCGTCGAACCGCGTTTGGCCATGGGTTTCGCCGGTCCCGGGCGGCCCCGGAGAGCGCCTCGGAGACGCCGGGGGCGAGGTTTTTCGCAGGTGGTTCTCCCGGCGTTAGCCGTCCGATCGGATGGCGACCAGCATCACAATTCGCCGGGTCCGGTCCATCGCCCGGTGTGGCCGACCGGGTCCGGACGGTGATCGCAGCAATCGGTCTTTCCGGCCATTCCCGTCGATTCGACTTCCGCGATCGGTTCGTTTTGTCCGCTTCGACGCGCCGCCGACCGCGCGGACGACCGGCAGCGGCGCCCCGAGCCGGTCCGAGGCTGAGATCCACCTGAGAAAGAAGCTCTCAGCTGAGAACCGACTGAGATTTCCCTGCCGCCGCGGTCGGCGGATCGGCATGCTTGGGCCATGGTGCCGCGGGTGTTGGTGGTGGACGATGAGCCGGGAGTTCGTGCCGCGCTGCGCCGCGGGCTGTCCGCCGAGGGCATGGACGTGACCATCGCGGCCGACGGCATCGATGCCCTGCGCCTGGCCCTGACCGGTGCCTTCGACGTCGTGGTGCTGGACGTGATGCTGCCCGGCCTGTCCGGTTACCGGGTGCTGGAGCGGATGCGCGCCGACGACGTGACCACCCCGGTGTTGTTGATCTCGGCGAAGAACGGCGAGGTCGACCAGGCCGATGGGCTGGATCTCGGTGCGGACGGTTACCTGGTCAAACCCTTCTCCTTCCTGGTGCTGGTCGCGCAGGTGCGCGCGTTGCTGCGGCGGCGCGAAACCGCCGGGCGGCAGGTGAGCCTGCGGGTCGGCGATCTGGAGATCGACCGCGCCGCCCGCGAGGTGCGCTGGGCAGGAGAGACGATCGCCCTCTCGCCGAGGGAGTACGGACTGCTGGTCGCGCTGGCCAGCCACCCGGAGGCCGTGGTGCCCAAGGACGACCTGCTGCGCATGGTCTGGGGCGAAGAGCAGTTCGTCACCCGCAACGTCGTCGAGGTCTACGTCGGTTACCTGCGCCGCAAGCTCGCCGCGGCCGGCGCCGGGGAACTGGTGCAGACCGTGCGCGGTCAGGGCTACCGGGTCTGCGCCGAACCGGCATGATGACGCGCCTGCGCAGGTGGTGGCACCGCCGCACCATCCAGTTCCGCACCAGCGTGGTGGCCGCCGTCGTGGCGTTGATCGGACTCGGCGTGGTCGCGCACGTGAGCACCGGCGTCGTCAGCTGGCTGCTGATCGACTCCGTCGATGCGGACCTGCAACGCACCGCCACCGCGACCGCGAACCGGCTCGCCGCCGGCGCCTCGCCCGCCGCCGTCGCCGCCCCCGACATCCGGGTGCTGGACACCTCGGGCGCTCCGCTGGACGGGCTGCCCGAGTCGAGCCTGCACGGCTGGCAGATCGACGAGCTGCGCGCCGGCGACGGCGTGATCGACTTCGAGCCGCCCGCCGAACTGCACCGGTGGCGCGGCGTCGTCGTGCCCGATCCGACCGGCCGCCCGCTGCTCGTCGCGACCGGGGCGCGACTGGTCGGGTTCACCGACACCGCGGGCAAGACCGGCCGACTGCTCGGCTTCGGCTCGATCCTCGCCGCCGCGCTCGTCGGGCTCGCCACCTGGCTCGTGGTGCGCCGCTCGCTGCGCCCGGTCGAACGGATGCGGATCGCCGCCGCCGGGCTGCCCGAGGGCGAGCGGCTGCCGGTGCCCGCGGCCGTCGACGAGATCCGCGCCCTCGCCGAGGAGCTCAACACGATGCTCGCCCGCCGCGACGCGGACACGGAACGGCTGCGGCGGTTCACCGGCGACGCCGCGCACGAGCTGCGCAACCCGGTCGCGTCGATCCGCGCTCAGGCCGAGGTCGCCGTGATGCACCCGGACCCGGAGCTCGCCCACGAGACCCTGCAGGACATCGCGCACGAGGCGCAGCGCCTGTCGGTGCTGGTGGAGAGCCTGCTCGCGTTGGCGAGGGCCGAGCGCGGCACGGTCGCCCCGGGGCAGCCGGTCGACATCGGCACGGCGGTGCGGGCCGCCGCCAACCGGCTCGAACTGCCGGGCTCACCCGGCCTCGGACCGCGGATCGAGGTCGAGGTCCCGGCCCGGCCGGTGCTGGTCCTCGCCGATCCGGCGGAGCTGTCGACGGTGCTGGACAACATCGTCGGCAACGCGCTGCGCTACACGCGCACCCTGGTGCGGGTCTCCGTTTTCGCTGATGGCATGGGCTCCTCCGGGGTCGGTTGGGTGCGGTTGGTGGTGGACGACGACGGCCCCGGGATTCCGGTCGAGCACCGCGAGCGGGTGTTCGACCGGTTCCACCGGGTCGAATCGGACCGGGCGCGCAGCACCGGCGGAGCCGGGCTCGGACTCGCCCTCGCGGCCGAGGCGGTGCGCCGTCGCGGCGGAACGGTCCGCGCCGCGGATTCGCCGGACGGTGGCGCTCGCGTCGTGGCGCGCTGGCCGCGGTACGCGGCCGACAGCTGAACGGACGCACCCCGCGGCGGTGCCGATTGCGGAAACCGTCGGCGCGCGGACGCCGCCGCGACGCGGACGTGCTCGTCGCGCTCCCTGTCGGCACCGCCTCCGGCCATGCGGTGGTGGTTGACCCGACCGGGTGGGGCAAGATGTCTGCACGTGTCGGTTTTGCGGAGCACGGGACTGATCGAGGCGCCGGTGGCCACGGTGGGCGCCGCCCTGCGGCACACCCGGACCGCCGAGGTCGGACTCGCGGCCCTGGGCGTCAGCGGCCGCGCCGCCACCCGTCCGGCCGCGTTGCTCGTGCCCGGCGATGAGATCGTCTTCCACACCAAGATCGCCTGCCTTCCCGTCGATCTGACCACTCGAGTCGTGCGCGCCGATGCCGACGCGATGAGTTCCGTGCTGATCTCCGGCCCGCTGCCGGAGTTGCGCCACGAGTCGGTGCTCGCCGAGGTCGGCCCCCGGACGCTGCTCACCGACTCGCTGCACTGGACGACGCCGTTCGGTCCGCTGGGGCGGCTCGTCGACGTCGCCGTAGTCCGCCGGTTCGCGCTGGACGTGCTGGCCGCGCGCATCGCCGGCGCGCGGGAACTCGCCGAATCCTGGGCGACCCGCCCGATCGTCGTCGGCACCGCGATCGTCCACAAGGGACGATTGCTGGCGCAGCAGCGCAGCTACCCCGCCCCGGACGCGGGCCGCTGGGAGCTGCCCGGCGGCCGGGTCGAGCCGGGCGAGGACGAATCCGCCGCGGTCGTCCGGGAATGCCAGGAAGAGCTCGCCGTCGAAGTCCGCCCGACCGGCCGCGTCGGCACGGACGTCCCGCTCAGCAACGGCATGCTCCTGCGTATCCACGCGGCCGAACTCGCCGACCCGATGGCGACCCCGAAAGCCGTGGAGCACAGCGAAGTCCGCTGGGTGGAGGCGGACGAACTGGCCGGACTCGACTGGCTCGACGCCGACCGGGTCCTCGTCCACTCCCTCCGAAACCTGCTGGCCGGAACCTAGTCAGGGTTCCAGCAGCTCGGCTGGGTCGAACGACAGCGGGAACGGCAGCTCCGTTTCGAAGATTTCGACTTCGGATCCTCTGGCCTGTGGTCGGTACCTGCCGTCCTGTAGCCGCAGCAGCTCAACATTCACGCGGCCGTCCGAGTAGTTCACTTCAACACGCATGAAGTAGGGGATGCCGACCTCAGCGCACCTGGCGGGCTTGTTGACGCGGTCGTTCTCCTTGCTTGAAGGCGACACGCATTCGCCGGCGAGCAGCACGTCCTCGTGAGGGATCCAGACACGACCCTGGCCGGACTGCTTCAGCACGACGAAGTCCGGTTCGATCCACTTCTTCACGTCGAGCAGAACGTTGACCGTCAGGTAGAAGCGGTTCCCACTCTTGGCCGCTGTGGGCTCCAGGTATTTCCCCAGTGTCCACACGGCGAACATGTTGGCCGTTCCCTCGCGCGGGCTCATGATCAGCTTTCCGTCCAGGCACTCGTACTTGACCGGGGGCATTCCCGGGATCGGTAGGTACCTTTCGGCAAGCTCGGGCGTCCACAGGCCGTCCAGGTCGACGAGCGGATCGAACGGGGCGTGCGGGTCGAACGATGGTGCAGCCACGGCGGCACTCCTCTCGACCAAGAACGCGGTGTTGCCTTCCATCACAGTACCCATGGGTCCAGGCTGCCGATACTGATCGGCTGTTCGCCAGGTGATCCACTCGAACTAGTGAACGAATGCGCAGGTAGTACAGGGCGCCCGCGGCCGTGCGGCCTGGTCGCGGGTGCCCCGTGCTCCGGCAGATCAGCGCAGGCCGGTCACGCGCAACGCGGCCTGCAGCCGCGGCTGCGCCCGCTCGCTCGCCCGCTTCGCCCCGTGCGCTCGGATGCGGTCCAGCTCCGCCGCGTCCTCCAGCAGTTCCCGGGCGCGTTCGCGCACCGGTCGCAGCTCCTCGATCACGGCGTCGGCCACCGCCTCCTTGAGCTCCGCGTAGGTGCTCGCCGATTCCGTTGCGGCGTAAGGGCTCGTGTCGTTGCAGGCGGCGAGGATCTCCAGGAGGTTCGCCACCCCCGGCCGGCCGTCCGGGTCGTACCGCACCTCGTCGAGGCCGTCGGTGACCGCCCGGCGGAACTTGCGGCGGATGACGTCGGGCTCGTCGAGCACGAAGACCACGCCGGGGGACTGCTGGTTGGACTTCTCCATCTTGCGCGCCGGGTCGGCGAGGTCCCGGATCCGCGCCGCCGTCTTGGGCACCACGGCTTCCGGGACGGCGAACACGTCGCCGTAGTTGGCGTTGAACCGGCGGGCGAGCGTGCGCGCCAGCTCGACGTGCTGGTCCTGGTCGCTGCCGACCGGCACCTGGGTGGCGCCCTGCAGCAGGATGTCGGCGGCCATCAGCACCGGGTAGGTCAGCAGACCCACCCGCACCGACTCCTGTCCGGCGCCCCGCTCCTTGAACTGGACCATCCGGGCGGCTTCGCCGTAGGAGCAGGTGCATTCCAAGATCCAGTTCAGCGTCCCCAGCTCGCCCGCCAGATCCGACTGCACGAACAGCGAATCCGGGTCGATGCCCGCCGCGAGCAGCACCGCGAACTGCTCGCGGGTGAGCGCGCGCAGCCGCTGCGGCCGGTGCGACGTGGTCATGGCGTGCAGGTCGGAGACGAAGAACAGGTCCGCAGGTTCGCGCTCGGCGGCCCACCGCCGCACGGCGCCGAGGTAGTTGCCCAGCTGGACGTGGCCGGACGGGGTGATCCCGGACAGGCGGGTCATTGGTCTCTCCTGGGGTCCTGGGCCGCTGCCCCCGGGATCGACCTCGCACCGCTCGGCCGCCCGGAGGGGCGGCCGATGGTCTGCGTGTCAGTGCACGACGATGCTGGGCCGCCCTCGGACGGCCCACCACATGTTCGACATCACGCGCACGCGGCAATGTTACCGCTTGGTGATCGGCAGCGGTCAAGTGGAAGGGCTACCGTGAAAGAATGTTTGTAGTGCTGCTGCAATACACCGCGCCAGAATCGGATATCGACGGCCAACTGGTAGATCACTACGAATGGGTAACCCAGCATTACGATGCCGGTGACTTCATCGCCGCCGGCCATCGTCACCCGCGCAGCGGCGGAGTGATCATCGCCAGGGCGATGTCCCGCGGCAGGCTCGACGCGATCCTCGCGACGGACCCGTTCGCGCTGCACAAGCTGGCTCGTTACGAGGTCATCGAGTTCACCGCGCTGCGGACGATCCCCGAGTTGGCGAAGTACGCCGACCCGTTGTCCACGGCCGCCCGAAAGTAGCCCGGAGGACGCCTCGCAACCGCGGCGGGTGCCGCGGTCAGATCAATTCGCGCTATTTCTTCTTTGCCGCTTTCTTGACCTTCTTTTGCGCTTTCTTGACCTCTTCCGCCTTGGCCTCGCGCAGCAGGTCGCGCAGTACCACGATGGGGCAGCTCTTGCAGGGCGGCTGCGACCGACAGCATTTCTTCTTGACCTTGATGGTGCCTTTGCCCACGGTTTGTTCTTTCGGTGCCGAGACGGGGTTGGGCACAGGCTAGGCGAACCTAACCTGAAATGGCGAACTTGATGTTGGGCGCCGGCCCCGGGTGTTGCGCTGAGCACGCGGCGGCCGGTCCCGCACGAGGTTGCACTACCCTGGGAGGAGCCGCGCGTCGACGTGCGCGCCTCCGCCCCGGGGTGGTGGCGCCCGATCAGCTCCGCAGCTGCGGCGCAGTGGAGCCGCGGCACGGTGCCTTGCGGATCGTCCCGCACCCGGACCAAGTCGACGAACCCCGCCGCGCCCATCTGCGCCGATCCAGGAGTACCCGCGTGTCCGCCACCAGCGTCGCCGCCCCCATTCGCAGTGATCTGCGCAACGTCGCCATCGTTGCCCACGTCGACCACGGCAAGACCACCCTGGTGGATGCCATGCTGCGGCAGTCCGGCGCTTTTTCCGAGCGCGCCGAGCTCGTCGACCGCGTGATGGACTCCAACGACCTGGAGCGCGAGAAGGGCATCACGATCCTCGCGAAGAACACCGCGGTCCGTCGGGAGACCGACGCCGGCCCGGTGACCATCAACGTGGTGGACACCCCCGGCCACGCCGACTTCGGCGGCGAGGTCGAGCGCGCCCTGTCGATGGTGGACGGGGTGCTGCTGCTGGTGGACGCCAGCGAGGGCCCGCTGCCGCAGACCCGGTTCGTGCTGCGCAAGACGCTGGCCGCCGGGCTGCCGGTGATCCTGGTCGTGAACAAGGTCGACCGCCCGGACGCCCGCTGCGCCGAGGTCGTCGAGGAGGCCCACGACCTGCTGCTGGAACTGGCCAGCGAGCTCGACGGCGAGGTCGAGCTCGACATGGAGGCGATCCTGGACCTGCCGGTCGTCTACGCCTCCGCGCGCGCCGGCCGGGCTTCGCTGGCCCAGCCGGTGGACGGCGGGCTGCCCGACGAGGAAGACCTCACCGCGCTGTTCGACGTGCTGCTCAAGCACGTGCCCGCGCCGACCGCGGACACCGAGGCCCCGCTGCGCGCGCTGGTGACGAACCTCGACGCGTCCTCCTTCCTCGGCCGGATCGCGCTGTGCCGGATCCACTCCGGCACCTTGCGCAAGGGCCAGACCGTCGGCTGGTGCCGCGCCGACGGCACCGTCGAGAAGGTCCGGCTGACCGAGCTGCTGATCACCGAGAACCTCGACCGGGTGCCGTGCAGCGAGGCGTCCGCGGGCGACCTGGTCGCCATCGCCGGTATCCCGGACATCACCATCGGCGACACCCTCGCCGACCCCGACGCCCCGGAGCCGCTGCCCCGGATCACCGTCGACGACCCGGCGATCTCGATGACCATCGGCGTCAACACCTCGCCGCTGACCGGCCGCAACGGCGGCACCAAGGTCACCGCGCGGCAGGTCAAGAGCCGGCTGGACGCCGAGCTGATCGGCAACGTCAGCATGAAGGTGCTGCCCACCGAGCGGCCGGACGCCTGGGAGGTGCAGGGCCGCGGCGAGCTGGCGCTGGCCATCCTGGTGGAGACCATGCGCCGGGAAGGTTTCGAGCTCACCGTCGGCAAGCCGCAGGTGGTCACCCGGACCATCGACGGCCAGCTGTGCGAGCCGTTCGAGCGGCTGACCATCGACTCCCCCGAGGAGCACCTCGGCGCGGTCACCCAGCTGCTGGCCGGGCGCAAGGGCCGGATGGAGACCATGGACGGGCACGGCACCGGCCGCATCAAGCTGGAGTACGTGGTCCCGGCCCGCGGCCTGATCGGGTTCCGCACCGAGTTCCTCACCGAGACCCGCGGCACCGGCATCGCCAACCACGTCTTCGAGGGCTACTTCCCGTGGGTGGGCGAGCTGCGCACCCGGCACACCGGCTCGCTGGTGGCCGACCGGGCGGGCTCGGCGACGACCTACGCGCTGATCCAGCTGGCCGACCGCGGCAGCTTCTTCGTGGAGCCGGGCAGCGAGGTCTACGAGGGCATGGTGGTCGGGGAGAACCCGCGCGCCGAGGACCTCGACGTGAACATCACCAAGGAGAAGAAGCTCACCAACATGCGGTCCTCCACCGCGGACGAGCTGGAGCGGCTGGCCAAGCCGCGGACCCTCGCGCTGGAGGAGGCGCTGGAGTTCTGCTCCGGCGACGAGTGCGTCGAGGTCGGCCCGTCGGCGATCCGGGTGCGCAAGATGGTCCTGGACAGCACGACTCGCGCCCGCGAGCGCTCCCGCGCCAAGGCCCGCGACAACGGCGTCAACTGAGTTCGAAGACGCCTTCTCGCGGTGGGAGCCCAGACATCATGAATGGCGAATTCACGATGTCGGGGGTGTCCTCGCGAGAAGGCGTCTGAGTACCCGCGGCGGCGCCGGTTTCGGGGGTGGGCGACGCGGCTGCGCCGTTTCGAAGACCACTGGGCGCCCGGTCTGGGCTCGTTGTGGGATTTCCGACACGTGCGGTGGTTTCGGTGGCGGCTCGAACGTCGGCCGCCGCCGAGTCCGCTCGCGCTCGTCCTCGGCGTGACCGGGGATTTCGCCGAATCGCGCGCAGCGCGGGCCGTCGGCTAGGACACTGGGCCATGACCCCGGTGTCGATCATTTCGGCGGCGGCAGGAACCATGGAGGGCTCTCGCGCGTCTTCCGCACGTGCGAGCCGCCCCGGGTGGGCCGGGGTGTTCGGGGGAGCAGACGTGAGGGGAGGTCCGGCGTGTCCCAGGGTCGACGCCGCCCACTGGCAGTGGTCTCCCTGCTGCTGACCACCGTCAGCGTGGTGGCTGCCTGCACGAATGCGCCCCCGCCGCCGCTGGTGCCGCAACCGCAAACCCCGACGCAGGCCCCGCCGACCAGCGCGCCGCCGACGCAGCCGATGCCGGTGGAGGTCGTCGTCGGTGTCGACGAGCTGGAGGGCGGGTTCAACCCGCACACCCTCGCCGACCTGTCGCCGACGAGTTCGGCGCTGGCCAGCCTGATGCTGCCGTCGGTGTTCCGCCCGGGGGCCGACGGCAACCTGCAGCTGGACGGCACGCTGATGGAATCGGCCGAGCTGGTGCCGGACGCGGAGAAGTTCACCGTCCGCTACCGGATCCGGCGGGAGGCCAACTGGTCCGACGGCGCGCCGATCGCCGCCGAGGACTTCGTCTACCTGTGGGAACAGCTGCGTTCCCAGCCCGGTGTGTCCGATCCGGCCGGCTACCAGCTGATCGACGACGTCGCGTCGCGGCAGGGCGGCAAGACGGTCGACGTGACCTTCGCCAAGCCGTTCCCCGGCTGGCAGACGCTGTTCAACAACCTGCTGCCCGCGCACCTGCTCAGGGACGCGCCGCGCGGCTGGGCGACGGTGCTCGACGACGGCTACCCGGCCTCCGGCGGCCCGTTCGCGATCCGGCAGATCGACCTGGACCGCGGCGAGATCATCCTGGAGCGCAACGACCGCTACTGGGGTCCGCCCGCGCAGTCGGACCGGATCGTGCTGCGCGCGCTCGACAGGGCGCGCCAGGTCGAGGCGTTGCGCAGCGGAGACAGCCACCTCGCCGTGTTCGGCGCGGACCGGGGCACCATGCAGTCGCTGCGGGACCTCGGCGACGCGGTGCAGCTGATCACCGTGCCTCGCCCCGCCACCATGGAGGTGCTGCTGCGGCACGACAGCCGCGAGCTGGCGGACGTCAGGGTGCGCCGGGCGGTTCTCGCGGCCCTCGACCGGCCCGCGCTGGTCGAGGCGGGCCCCGGTGGCGGGCCGGCGGATCAGCTGCAGGCGCACGCCCAGGTGCTCGCGCCGTCCGAGCGCGGTTACACGCCGACCGAACAGGGGTTGCCGAACCGGCCCGATCCCGCGCAGGTCGAGCGGCTGCTCGGCGAGGCCGGTTACCACCGCAGCGGCGGGGCGTGGCTGCGGGACGGTCGACCGCTGAACCTCGTCATCGCGGCGCCGTTCGAGCACGAGTCCTACATCCGGATCGCCGAGGCGACCGCGCAGCAGCTGCGGGAGCAGGGGATCCAGGCGACCGTGGTGACGCCGACCGGCGATCAGCTGTTCGGCGAGATGCTGTCGGCCAATCCGCGGTCCGGGGAATCCGGCGGTGCGGGTTCGGTGGACATGGCGATCGCGCCTCGTCCGGCCGGCGGCGATCCGGCGGCGATGATGGCCTCCTCGTACGGCTGCCCGGGCGTGGCCGCGGACAGCGAGCAGCCGTTCCCGTACAACGACGCCGGCTTCTGCGACGAGCTGCTGCAGCCGACGATCGATGCGGCGCTGACCGGTCAGGTGCCGTTCCCGGAGGCCTCGGCGGTCGTCGAGCCGGTGCTGTGGCGCGACGCGGTCGCGCTCCCGCTGTACCAGCAGGCCCAGGTGATGGCGCTGCGCCGGGAGGCCACCGGGGTCGAGGCGGGCAACGGCCTGGCCGGGCCGTTCTCGACCGCTGCCAAGTGGATCGGAACGCCAGCCGATAACGACGGCTATTAATTACCGCCTGGCCACCCAGCGGACATGCTGTCGCTGAGCTGCGAGAACGTCGATCCGTTCGGCTCGCAGGTGGATCGGATCCGGGTGGTTGCCTCGATCGGGGTGCGCCGTTCGCGGCGCGCCGATTCGGGCGTTCGGGGTAATGCGGCTACCGTGCGCAGTGTGGTGTGCGCCGCAGATTAGGCTGGACCGGTGACGCTGACGGCCCCACCGAGGTTGCTGCTGGTACACGCGCACCCAGACGACGAAACCCTCTGGACCGGCGGGACGATCGCCCGCTACGCCGCCCGCGGCGTGCAGGTGGTGGTGGTGACCTGCACCCTCGGCGAGGAGGGCGAGGTCATCCCCGAGAGCCTGCGCGGCCTGGCTTCGGACCAGGCCGACCAGCTCGGCGGCTACCGCGTCGGCGAGCTGCGCTCGGCCTGCGCCGCGCTGCGGGTGGCCGATCACCGGTTCCTCGGCGGCATCGGCCGCTGGCGCGACTCGGGGATGCTCTGGGAGCAGCCCGGTCAGGCGGGCGCGCTGCCCGACGCGCACCCGCGCGCCTTCGCCGTCGGCGACCTGCAGGAGCAGACCGATGCGCTGGAAGCCGTGCTGCGGGAGGTGAAGCCGCAGGTCGTCGTGAGCTACGCGGCCGACGGTGGCTACGGCCATCCGGACCACGTTCGCGCCCACGAGGTGACCGTCGCGGCGGCCGCGAAGGTTCCCGACGTCCAGCGGGTGTTCTACGCGGTCCCCTCCCGCGACGAGCTCGCGAAGGGGCTCGCCGGTCTGGCGGAGGCCGCGGACATGCCCTTCGAGCTGCCCGAACCGCACGAGCTGGCCAGCGTCGAGGACGAATCGATCACCACGGTCGTCGACGTCTCCGAGCACCTGCCGGCGAAGATCAGCGCCCTGCGCGCGCACGGCACGCAGGTGAAGGTGTGGCTGGATCAGTGGCACAACGGCGAGGGCGTGGCGGCGTACGCGCTGTCCAACGGCGTCGCTCAGCCGATCGTGACGACCGAGCACTACGTGCTGGCGACGGGTGATCCGCAGGGCTGCCAGGCCGATCTCTTCGGCGGGCTCGGGGTGAGCGGAACCGAGCCGGTGGGCGACCGTTGACGGCTCGCGACCGCGTGCTGCTCGGTTTTCTGCTGCTCAATGCCGTTCTGCTGGCGTTGATCGAGCTGTTGTTCCTCCCGTCCTACATCGGCTCCGTGCAGTTCCCGGTCACCGCCGCGCTGGCGGCGGTGACCACGCCGCTGCTGGTGGCCGAGGCCGCGCGGATCTCGCCGCGGCGCCGGATCGCCGGGGCCCCGTTGCTGGTGTGGTTCGCGACGGTTTTCGTGTTCGGCCTGTTCGGGCCGGGCGGCGACATCGTGCTGCTCAACGACTGGCGCGCCCTGCTGCTGATCGGTGGCGGCGCCCTGCCCAGCGCGATGATGCTCGGAATCGTGCTGGGCAAGAACGCGAAGCGACATGGCTGAGGTGCTGACCGACGAGCGGATCGCGGCGGTGCTGCGGCCGTTCGTGCGGGCGACCGCTCCGGTGCTGGACGCGCTGCGGGAGTCCGATCCGCTGCGGCTGCGCGGTCGGTCCGGCGATCTCGACGCCGACGGGGCGTTGCGGAAGGTCCTGCGGCAGCTGGACGGGATGCAAGTGCCGGGGAGTTCCGCGTGGGACGCGATGTCCGTCGAGCAGCGCTGCGACTGGTGGGCCTCGCGGGTCGGGCGGTTCCTCGCGCTGATCGCCGGGCTGCCCCGGTTCGGCGGCGTCATCACCTCGCGGCTGCCGATCCGCAACGCGCTGGGCATCACCGGCCAGGGCCTGGTGCTGTGCGCCATCGCCGCCGAGCACGGCGTGACCGATCGGGCCGTCAAGGTGCAGCTGATCGCCGAGGTGCTGCTCGGGCGCGAGTTGCCGGACGAGCTGGCGGCCGGGCGCGCCGAGGACGACGAGCGAGTCTCGGAGCTCACCGAGGACCTCGACGCCGCTCGGCGCGAGCACGGCCGGGCGACGCCGAAGGCCGTCGTGCGCACGGTGTGGCGAATGGCACGTGCGCTGTGGGAGATCGATTCGGAACTCGACAAGCGGCCGCAGGGCCGCTTCTACCACGAGTTGATCGGCAGCGTCCCGGTCGTCGGCGTCGTGGGCGGCTACCTGGGAGAAAGATCCGCCCTGCGCAAGGTGGGGCGGCTCGGTGCGCAATGGTTGCGGCGCAATGGTTTACGGCGTTAACCCCGGCGTCGTAGAGTCGGTCCGGCTCTCGCGCTGTGGGACCAGTTACGTGTCCGAGGTGGGTACGAGAGATACTGTCAGCAGTCGCCTCAGGAGGTTCCTGAGCGCGAGTAGGACAACGCTTCGAGCAGGAGAGCAACCGTGACCTACGTGATCGCCGAGCCCTGCGTCGACGTGCTCGACAAGGCATGCATCGAGGAATGCCCTGTCGATTGCATCTACGAGGGCGGGCGGATGCTCTACATCCACCCCGATGAGTGCGTCGACTGCGGTGCCTGCGAACCGGTCTGCCCGGTGGAGGCCATCTACTACGAGGACGACGTGCCGGAGGAGTGGGCCGCTTACACCAAGGCGAACGTGGACTTCTTCGACGAGCTCGGCTCGCCGGGTGGTGCGGCGAAGGTGGGCAAGGTCAACAAGGACGTCGAGCCCATCACCAGCCTGCCCCCGCAGGGCGAATGAGTTCCGCGACCGGCCCGGGTGCTGCGGCGCCCGGGCTTCGGGGCCCGCAGCTGCCGGACTTCCCGTGGGATTCGCTGGCGTCCCAGACCGAGACGGCCCGGTCGCACCCGGACGGCATCGTCAACCTGTCGGTCGGCACGCCGGTCGACCCGGTGCCGGAGAACCTGCGGCGGGCCCTGTCGGCGGTGGCCGATCAGCCGGGCTACCCGGCCACGCACGGAACCCCGGAGCTCCGGGAGGCCGCCGTCGCCTCGATGGAGCGGCGCTACGGCGTTTCCGGCCTGGAGCCGGACGCGGTGGTGCCGACCATCGGTTCGAAGGAACTGGTGGCCTGGTTGCCGACGCTGCTCGGCGTCCGGCCCGGCGACCTCGTCGCGATCCCGGAGTTGGCGTACCCGACCTACGAGGTCGGCGCGAAGATCGCCGGCGCCGAGGTGGTCCGGCTTGCGCCCGGCGAGCTGCCGCCGGCCGGTACCCGGCTGCTGTGGCTGAACTCCCCGTCCAATCCGACCGGCCGGGTGCTGGACGCCCAGCAGCTCGCCGACTCGGTGCGGGCGGCGCGGGAGCTCGGCGCGGTCGTCGCCTCGGACGAGTGCTACCTCGCGCTCGGGTGGGACGCCGAGCCGGTTTCGGTGCTGCACCCCTCGGTGAGCTCCGACTTCCGCGGCGTGCTCGCCGTGCACTCGCTTTCGAAGTCCTCGAACCTGGCGGGGTACCGCGCCGGGTTCTTCACCGGTGATCCGGACCTGGTGCGGGGCCTGCTGGAGCTGCGCAAGCACGCGGGGATGATCGTCCCGCGGCCGGTGCAGGAGGCGATTACCGCAGCGCTGAGCGACGACGCGCACGTGGGCGTGCAGCGCGAGCTCTACGCGGCGCGGCGGGCGGTGTTGCGGCCCGCGCTGGAGGCGGCGGGGTTCCGCATCGAGCACTCGCAGGCGGGCCTGTACCTGTGGGCGACCCGCGGCGACGATGCTTGGCAGACGGTGGATTGGTTGGCGCAGCGGGGAATTCTCGTGGCGCCCGGCACCTTCTACGGCCCGGCGGGGGAGCGCCACGTCCGCATCGCCCTGACCGCGTCGGACGAGCGCATCGCCGCGGCCGCCAAGCGCCTGAGCGAGTGATCCGGCCGCCGGACCGCTATCGCTGGTAGAAGCCCGTGAGCGGTTTGGGGTGCTATAACGCCCCGAACCACTCACGGGCTTTTGCCTGGAAGACCGTCAGATCTCAGTGGCTGCGGCGTCGAGCGCTTCCCACGCCGGCCACCACTGGGTGCGGCGCTCCGCTTTGCGCGCCTGCTCGCGCTCCACCAAGCGGCCCGCCACGAATGCGACCGCGGCGTCGACGTTTTCGCCGAAGTCGCGGAGGAGGACGCGAACGCGGTCTTCCGCCACGCAGGCGTCCTGGTGCTCTCCGAGCACGTCCTGGAACTGCTTCGCCGCCTTGATCAGCTGCTGCATCGGTTTGCCGAACACCGGTTGCGCCAGTTCCGCCGTGTAGCGCACTCGCTTGCCCCGGATGCGCAGCGCGTGCAGCTCGTCGTCGGCGGGCGCTTCTGGCAGCCGCGCAACGGATTTCCGGACCTTGCGGAACTGGCCGAGGACCAGCCCGCGCAACTCGCGTTCGGTGTCCACATCGGACTCCGGCGTCGGCAGTCCGGCGCGGAGCGAGTCCGAGATCGAGCGGAGCAGGGTGAGGTAGCGGTCGCTGTCCAGCGCCGCGAGCATCTCCACCCGGGCCAGGCCGTGCTCGACCTCCAGACCGGAGATCAGCCGGGCCGCCGCGGCGTGTTCGTCGGCCGGGAGATCGGCGCTCTCCGCGCGCAGCCGCTCCAGCAGCACGTCGAGATCGCGAACCGGGCCGAGGGCCCTGCCCAGCCAGCCCAGCTCCGCGCGCAACGGCTCCGACCAGTCCCGGTCCAGGAACCGCCGGCCGGACCGCAGCATCGCCCGCATCCGGCGCACCGAGACCCGCATCTGGTGCAGTTCCTCGGGATCTTCGCCCTGCCGGGTGCCGGGGTCGTGCGAGATCAGGGCGCGCAGCCGGGCGTCCAGCCCGGCCCTGATGTGCTCGGCGAGCGGCGCCCGCCGGTCAGCCGTGCGGGGCTCGGCGGGCAGGTCGACGACGCCCATGAGGTCTCGTCGTTGCCAGCTGATGGCCATTGCCCATGATAAAACCGGCCGTCCCGGCCGCCGCCTCGTCCATCCAGCGGATCCCGCCCGCGGGAAGCGCGAAGGGCACCCCGGCCGGAGGTGCCCTTCGCCATGCCTCGGGTCAGTCGTTGGCGTGCAGCGCCGCGTTCAGCTCGACCTTGCCGCCGGTCCGGGCGGTGACCTCGATCGTGCCGGTGGTGGAGTTGCGGCGGTACAGCAGGCCGTCCGAGCCGGACAGCTCCAGCGCCTTGGTGATGGTGCCGTCCGGCAGCGTCACCTTCGTGCCCGCCGTGATGTACAGGCCCGCCTCCACGACGCAGTCGTCGCCCAGCGAGATGCCCACCCCGCCGTTGGCGCCGATCAGGCAGCGCTCGCCGATGGAGATGACCTCCTTGCCGCCGCCGGAGAGGGTGCCCATGATCGAGCCGCCGCCCCCGACGTCCGAGCCGTCGCCGACGACGACGCCCGCCGAGATCCGGCCCTCCACCATCGACGCGCCCAGCGTGCCGGCGTTGAAGTTGACGAAGCCCTCGTGCATCACGGTGGTGCCGCTGGCGAGGTGCGCGCCCAACCGGACCCGGTCGGCGTCGCCGATGCGGACCCCGGACGGCACGACGTAGTCGACCATGCGCGGGAACTTGTCGACGCTGTAGACGGTGACCGGGCCGCGCGCCCGCAGCCGCAGCCGGGTCGCCTCGAAGCCCTCCACCGGGCACGGGCCGTGGTTGGTCCACACGACGTTGGCGAGCAGGCCGAACATGCCGTCCAGGTTCTGGCCGTGCGGGCGGACCAGGCGGTGCGACAGCAGGTGCAGGCGCAGGTAGATGTCGTGCGCGTCGACCGCTTCGTCGGAGAGGTGGCCGATCTCGGTGCGCACCGCGACGACCTCGACGCCACGGGCCTCGTCCCGCCCGAGCAGGGCGGCCCCGGCCTCGCCGAGGGACTCGGCCGCCTCCTCGGCGGACAGCCGCGTGCTGCCGGACCGCCCCGGCTCGCCGAGCTTGACGGTCGGGAACCAGGTGTCCAGCACCGTGCCGTCGTCGGTCACGGTGGCCAGGCCGACGCCGTGGGCGCCCGTGGTCTGCGGGTCGGGAGACTGTGCACTCATACCCGAAACGGTAATCGGCGCAGGTGGCGGCGGCCCGCAGGGGTGGCCGCCACGGGTGGCGCCGACCGGCTGCCGCGCCGTTTTCGCGCGAAACCGGCGTCAGCCCTTGGCGGCGGCCAGCAGGTGGCAGCCGGTGGTGATCATCAGGACCGTGTTGGCGGCGGTGCCGAACTGGTAGACCGCGCCGTACTGGTCGTTGCCGATGATCTCGTGGTCGCCGCTGCGGTTCACGATGATCTCGGGCTCGCCGAAGCCGTACTCGGCGGTGATCTCCTGGACGATCTCCACCGCGAGCGACCACTCCGAGTCGGGCAGGTTGCCCGGCGCCCGCCACGACTCCAGCACCCGGCTCTCCGCCTCGTGGACGTCCGGGAACTCAGTGCAGCCGGCCCGGCTGACCGGGTCAGACACCGCCCACTTCAGCGGCCCGACCTCGATGTTGAGCCGGTCCAGCAGCCGCTGCTGCATCTGTTCGTAGCGCTCGCTGATCTCCTCGATGCTGGGACGCTGGCGGAGCAGGTTGCGCGGGTCGTCCACGATTCCCCCGTACGGTCGGGTGCTGGCGGCGGTCGCCTCAGGAGATCATGCCGGAGATCACGTCGCCGATCCCGCGACCGTCGTCCTTGACCGCCCGATCCGGCAATCCGGCGACCACCGTGCTCATGTTGTACTGGCTGGTGCTGTCCGGCGCGAAGTAGCTGCTGTGGCCCTCGACACCCTTGCCGTGCCCGGATTCCTTCGCGGACAGGCCGGTCATCCCGTCCAGGTGGCTGGGGTCGCCGCCGAAGCGACCCAGGTCGGCCACCCAGTCGTTCTTCGCCTCGATCCGGTACGAGTGCCCGGCCGGCACGTTGAGGTCCTCGACGTCGTCGGTGCCCACGCCCGGCGAGCCGGAGAACACCGCGTCGTCGACGCCGTGGCCCTGCTCCTGCATCGCGTAGCCGGTGATCGTGGAGCCGTAGGAGTGGCCGATCGCGGTCAGGTGCGGATCGTCGTCCCGCGAGGCGTTGATGCCTTCGCAGAAGGAGGCGAGCTTCTTGCCGCCGTCCTCCGCCAGCTTGGCGGTGGCCACCGACCGGTCCGGGTCGGTGACCTCGCTCCGCTGCGGGAACTCGGTGCCCACCCAGGTGACCGCGGCGACCTTGCCGCCGTCGCCGTGCCGGTCGCTCTCGAACTGGGCCTGCCTGCGCAGCTGGTCCATCTGCTTGTCGGCGTTGAGCGAGCCGTCGACGGTGGTGTTCATGCCCGGTGTGAACACCGAAACGTGGTCGGCGGTGTCCACATCGCCCACCGCGACCGCCGCCTTCGCCCGTTCGCCGCCGGTGTCGAGCAGCAGCAGCTGGCGGTCGCCGCGCGCCAGCATCTGCTCCACCGCGTCGATGGACTTGAGCTTGGCGTCGACCTTCGCGAGCTCCTCTTCCTCGTCGCCGGAAACGCCGCCCTCGCGCAGCTCGTCCTTGCGGGCCTGCAGCGTGGATCGCTCGCCGGCGATGCGGGCGCGGTTGGCCTTGTCGCGGACTTCGCCCGGGATGCCGTCGCGGTTGCCGAGCCAGGCAGGCGGATTCTTGGTGTAGGCCTCGCGTTCGGCGTCCGACAACGACTTCCACCACTTGGCGTTCTCCGCCGGGCCACCGTCCTCGGGGGCCTTGGCGGCCATGGTCTGCGCAGGGGCGGCGCCGGGCTGGATCTCGTCCTGTTCCGCCGCGGTCAGCGTCTTGGCCAGTTCGGCGTCGGTGCGCTCGGCGTCGTCGAGGATCGATTCGACCGCCGCGGCCAGCTCGTCCCGGGCGCGCAGCCGCTGCTGCTTGACCCGCTCGATCTCCTCGGCGGGCACGTCCTGCGGTGGTGCCGCGTCGCGGATGCCGCCGTCCTCGGTGATCTCGAAGCCGTTCGCGCGAGCCTGGTGCTCCGTCGCGTCGAGCCGCTTCTTGATCTGCTCCACCACTTCGGCGGCCTTGCCGACGGCGTCGCGGACGCCGTCGACCTCGGCGACCAGCCGGTGCAGGTCCTTGCCGAGCTCGGCGTGCCGCTTGGCGGAGTTCTCCGCCGCCTCGCCCGTCCAGCCCTCCGGGTTGCGCGCGGCGTGCAGGTCGTCGTCGAGCCCGACCAGCTCGTCGCGGCGCTTGCCGAGGGTGCGGAAAACCTCCTCCAGCGCATCGGGTTTCCAGCGACGCACGTCGGCGAACGACACCATGGAGCGGTCTTTGCCTTTCGAAGCGAGAGATCACGCCGCGGGCGGGATCAGCCCTTGGCGGACTGGAGGAGGTGGCAGCCGGTGCGCAGGCTCAGGATCGTGTTCACCTTGGTGCCGAACTGCAGCTGCGCGCCGAACTCGTCGCGCATCTCGACCTTGTGGTCGCCGGGCCGGTTGACCACGATTTCCAGCTCCTTGAAGCCGTACTCCTTGGTCACGTCGATCCCGATCTGCTGCGCCCGCTCCCACTGGGCGTCCGGGATGTTGCCCTCGTAGGCCCAGGTGTCCAGGCTGTGCTCCTCGGCGCCGTCGACGTGCGAGAGCTCCTCGCCCTGGCAGGCGGCCTGGCCGGGGTCGCCCTTGTTGATCCACGGCGTCGCCAGGCCGAGGTCGGCGGAGAGCCGGTCCCGCAGCTTCTGCTGCATCTCCTCGTAGCGGGCGGTGATCTCCTCCATGGACGGTCGCTGCCGCAACATGCTGAGCGGGTCTGCCACGTTTCCCCCGTCGGACGGTTCGGGTCCGCTCGCGCAACCGGCGGCGAGCAGACCGCAGAGGACGAACAGGACGAGCTTTCTCATGAGAAGAAGTCCTTGATGCCGGACACCGTTTTCTCGCCCAGGTCCTTGGCGCCGGACACCGTCTTCTCGCCGAAGTCGTAGATCGCGGAGCCGGCTTCCTGAGCCTGGTGCGGGACGTAGGAGATCACATCCCCGACGCCGTTTGTCTTGCCCTCCACGGTGTTGTCCGGGAGGCCCGCGACCACCGAGGCCATGTTGTGCTGGCTGGTGGTCTCGGTGTCCAGGTAGTCGCTGTGGCCCTCGACGCCCTTGCCCTCGTTCGACTTCTCGGTGGACAGGTCCTTGAAGCCGTCCATGTGGGACGGGTCGCCGCCGAACCGGGCGAAGTCCGCGACCTGGTCGTTCTTGGCCTCCAACCGGTAGGCGTGGCCCTCGGGGACGTGCAGGTCCTCGATGTCGTTGGTGCCGACGCCGGGGGAGCCGAAGATGATCGCGTCGTCGACGCCGTGGCCGCCGCCCTGCAGGGCGTAGCCGGTGGTGGTGGAGCCGTAGGAGTGGCCGATCGCGGTCAGGTGCGGGTCGGTGTCCCGGGACTCGTTGATGCCCTTGTAGAAGTTGTTCAGCTTCTCGCCGCCTTCCTGGGCGGAGTTGGAGCTGATCACCGAGTCGCCGAACACGTCCGTGTCCTCGGACTTCTGCGGGGCTTCGTAGCCGAGCCAGGCGACCGCGGCGACGCTGTCGTCCTTGCCGTTGCGGAGGAGCTCGGCCTTCGACTCCTTGACCAGTTCCTGCATCTTCGAGTCGTAGTTGCCGAGGCTGCCCTGGACGGTGGTCCCGTAGCCGGGCGTGTACACCGAGACGTGGTCGGCGGTGTCGACGTTGCCCACCCCGACGGCGGCCTTCATCCGCTCGCCGCTGCTGTCGAGGACCAGCAGCTGGCGCGGCGGGTCCTCCTTGGCGATGGTCTTCTCGACCTCGTCCAGCGATTTGATCTTGTCGTTGACCTGCTGGAGCTTTTCCTTCTCGTCCTCGGAAACGCCGCCCTGTTCCAGCTGCCTCTTCTGCTGTTCGAGGTCGTTGCGCACGTCGTCGATGCGGCCGCGGTTGGCCTCGTCGCGGACCTCGGCGGGGATGCCGTCGCGGTTGCCCAGCCATTCGGGCGGGTTCTCCCGCAGCGCCGCGCGCTGCTCGTCGGACAGCGACTTCCACCATTCCGCCGCCGCCTTCGGCGAATCGTCCTTCGGCTTCCCGGCGGAGGCGGCGAGGGCCTGGATGTCGTCGGTGTTCGCGGCGTCGGCCAGGGAGTCGCCCTTGCCGGGCTCGATCTTGTCCTGCTCCGCGGAGGTCAGCGCCTTGGCGAGTTCGGCGTCGGCCTGCTCGGCGTCGTCGAGGATCTTCTCGATCGTCTCGACGAGCTTGTCGCGAACCTGGATGCGCTGCTGCTTGACCTGCTCCAGCTGGTCTTCCGGTACGTCCTGGGGCGGCTTGACGTCGCGGACGCCGCCTTCCTCGGTGATCTCGAAGCCGTTGGCCTGCGCCTCGTGGTCGGCCTGCTGGATCTGCTGCTTGATCCTGGCGACGTCGTCGGCCGCCGCGGCCACCGCGACCCGCACGGTGGCGACCTCGGCCACCAGCGAGCGCATGTCCGACACCAACTTCTCGTGCTGCTTCGCGGAGCCGTCGGCGGCTTCGCCGCTCCAGCCCTCCGGATTCTTCGCGCCGTCCAGCTCGTCCTGCAGGTCGACGAGGTCGTCGCGGCGTTTTCCGAGGTCGTTGTGGACGGCGTCGAGGCCCTCCGGCTTCCAGCGGCGCACGTCGGCGAAGGACACCATGTAGCTGCCTACCTCCCGGCCTGCGTGCCGACGCGGTCGATGTCCGCCGCGCTCGACTCGTCGGACTGCTGGTACCCGTCGGCGCTCGCGGTCAGCGATTCGCCGTGCTGCGCGGTGGCCCGGCTCCAGGACTTGATCGCCTTGTCCCAGCTCTGCGCGACCTGCTTCGACGCCCCCGCGGACTTGCCGCCGGGCATCGCCTCGGCGATGTCCTCGGCCGGCGGCCCCAGCTTCACCTGTCCGGCCTGCTCGCCCGCCGACTTCGCGCTCGCGCCGGCCTTCCTGAGCGCATCGGGATTGACCGTGTAGTCCATGCCCACCTCCAGCGGCGGAAGCCTAGCGTGGTGATCATGGCTTGGATGGCGGTTGCGCGGATCCGGTTCCCACCTGTTCACAAGCACGAACCGCTGGTCCCGACGCCATCCGGGCGTCCGGGTAACCTCCCGGGCGTGACTGCGTCGTTGGATCTCACCGCTGACCCCGTCGAACTCACCGCCGCGCTGGTGGACATCCCCAGCGTCTCCGGCGGGGAGAAGGCCATCGCCGATGCGGTGGAGCAGGCGCTGCGCGACCAGGCGCCGCACCTCGAAGTGGTGCGCAACGGCGACGCCGTGCTGGCGCGCACGAACCTCGGCCGGGACTCGCGAGTGGTGCTCGCCGGGCACCTGGACACCGTGCCGATCAACGACAACCTCCCGGTGCGGCGCACCGGTTCGGGCGCCGAGGAGGTCCTGCACGGCTGCGGCACGGTCGACATGAAGGGCGGCGACGCGGTCATGCTGCACCTCGCCGCGACGCTCCCGGAACCGCGGCACGACCTGACGTTCGTGTTCTACGACTGCGAAGAGGTGGAAGCCGAGCGCAACGGCCTGAACCGGATCGAGCGGGAGCTGCCGGAGTGGCTGGCCGGCGATCTGGCGGTGGTGTGCGAGCCGTCGAACGCCGCGATCGAGGCGGGCTGCCAGGGCACGATGCGGGTGGAGGTGCGCACCACCGGCGCCCGCGCGCACACGGCCCGCGCGTGGATGGGCGTCAACGCGATCCACGCCGCGCAGCCGGTGCTGCAGCGGCTGGTCGAGTACACGCCGCGCAACCCGGTGATCGACGGCCTGCAGTTCCGCGAGGGTCTGCAGGCGGTGCGGATCGAGGGCGGCGTCGCGGGCAACGTGGTGCCGGACTCGTGCGTGGTGACGGTCAACCACCGGTTCGCCCCGGACAAGTCGCTGGCGGAGGCCGAAGCGCACCTGCGCGAGGTCTTCGACGGCTTCGAGGTCGCGGTGACCGACGGCGCCCAGGGCGCCCTGCCCGGCCTGACCTCGCCGGCGGCGGCGCAGCTGGTCGAGGCGTCGGGGTCGGAGCCGGTCGCGAAGCTCGGCTGGACAGACGTGGCGCGGTTCGCGGCCCGGGGACTCCCGGCGGTGAACTTCGGCCCGGGCTCGCCGACCCTCGCGCACACGAAGCAGGAGCACGTGGCGACCGCGGAGATCCGCCACTGCGCTGACGTCCTCCGCCGCTTCTTCGCCTGACGCCCGCGCTGCGCGCGCTCAGGCGATGCCCAGCATCGACTCCTCGTCGCTGTCCGCGCTCTCCGCGTCGCGCGGCCTCCTGCCGTCGGCGGCCGTGCCCTCGCGTTGCCGCGGCAGCTCCGCCGCCGGCTCCGATGCGGGGAGCTTCGCTGCTTCGCGCTCCGCGTCGGCGAGTTGCGCTGGTCCGCGCTCCGCGTCGGGGAGCTGCGCCGGCTTTTCGCTCGGGGCTTCGCCCATCGCGCCGATGCGCTTCGCGGTGTCGACGAACTGGAGGAGTTCGACCGGGAACGGCAGCACCAGGGTCGAGTTCTTCTCCGCCGCCACCTCGACGACCGTTTCCAGCAGGCGGAGCTGGAGCGCGGCCGGGGTGTCGGCCATGACGTGGGCCGCGTCGGCGAGCTTGCGGGACGCCTGGAACTCGCCGTCCGCCGAGATGACTCGCGAACGCCGCTCGCGTTCCGCTTCGGCCTGGCGGGCGATCGAGCGCTTCATGGATTCCGGCAGCGAGACGTCCTTGATCTCCACCCGGTCGATGTGCACGCCCCAGCCCAGCGCCGGGCTGTCGATCATCAGCTCCAGGCCCTGGTTGAGCCGTTCGCGGTTGGACAGCAGGTCGTCCAGGTCGCTCTTGCCGATGATCGAACGCAGCGAGGTCTGCGCGACCTGCCCCATGGCGAACAGGTAGTCCTCGACGTTGACGATCGCGCGCGCCGGGTCCTCGACCTTGAAGTACACGACCGCGTCCACCCGGACGGTCACGTTGTCGCGGGTGATGCCCTCCTGGGCGGGCACCGGCATGGTGACGATCTGCAGGTTGACCTTCCGCATCCGGTCCATCACCGGGACGATCGTGGTCAGCCCGGGCCCGCGGGTGAGCTCCTGCAGGCGGCCGAAGCGGAACACCACGCCGCGCTCGTACTGCTTGATGACCTTGACGCTCGCGGCGACGTAGACAACACCCAGGGCGATGATGAGGATCAGCAGTTCGATGAGCATGGCTGGCTCCCGGGCTCGACTTCTGGCCTTGCCCGGCGACCCGTCTCCGGCGCCTGCGTAGATCGGGTGATCTGCGTGGTGTGCACGGCCGGCATCGCCGGCACCACTAGATCTTTTCTTCGTATCGTACGCCGCCGCACGCTCGTGTGAATCCCTCGTGAACAGGCATTTCGCCGCTCGGCGCGGTGGCCGGGCAGGCGTCGGCGGCCGAAGGCCCGTGCGTACTCTCGACCACATGACGATCGAAGGCCCGTGGGGTGAGCCGAACGGCGCGGAGCGCCCCCAGGAGAAGCAACGCGGACCCGTGGTGCTGCGCCGGTCGAGGTTGCGCGAACCCACCACCACCGACCAGCGGCTGCTGGACTCGCGCGGCCCGTCGGACTGGGTGCACACCGATCCGTGGCGGGTGATGCGCATCCAGTCCGAGTTCGTGGAGGGCTTCGGCGCGCTCGCCGAGGTGCCGCGCGCGGTGACCGTGTTCGGTTCGGCGCGGACGCCGCGGGAGCACCCGGAGTACGCCACCGGCGTCGAGCTCGGCGCCGCGCTGGCGAAGATCGGTTGCGCGGTGATCACCGGCGGCGGCCCGGGCGCGATGGAGGCCGTCAACCGCGGCGCGTCGGAGGCCGGCGGGCTGTCCATCGGGCTCGGCATCGAGCTGCCGTTCGAGCAGGGCCTCAACCCGTGGGTGGACCTCGGCGTCAACTTCCGCTACTTCTTCGTCCGCAAGACGATGTTCATCAAGTACGCGCAGGCGTTCGTCTGCCTGCCCGGTGGCTTCGGCACCATGGACGAGCTGTTCGAGTCGTTGACCCTGGTGCAGACCAAGAAGGTCACCAAGTTCCCGGTGGTGCTGTTCGGCAAGTCCTACTGGCAGGGTCTGTACGACTGGATCCGCGACAGCATGCACGCCGCGGGCAAGATCGGCGACAAGGACCTCGCGCTGCTGCACCTCACCGACGACATCGACGACGCGGTCAGCATCGTGCAGGAGGCGTACGAGGCGTGGGAGGCCACTCATTGAGCAGCGTTGAGCCCGAGGAGACCACTGTGGACATCGCCGTCTGCGTCTACTGCGCGTCGCGCCCGGTGCCGCAGCAACACCTGGACCTGGCGGCGGAGGTGGGCACCAAGATCGCCAAGCGCGGCTGGTCGCTGGTCTCCGGTGGCGGGCGCGTGTCGATGATGGGCGAGGTCGCCCGGGCGACGCGGGCCGGCGGCGGCCGGACCATCGGCGTCATCCCGCGCGCCCTGGTGGACCTCGAGGTCGCCGACACCGATGCCGACGAGCTGCTGGTCGTGGACACGATGCGGGAGCGCAAGGGCCTGATGGACGCGCACGCGACGGCGTTCCTCGCGCTGCCCGGCGGCATCGGCACCTGCGAGGAGCTGTTCGAGATCTGGACCGCCCGCTACATCGGCATGCACGCCAAGCCGGTCGTGCTGCTCGACCCGGACGGCCACTACCGCGGCTTGCTGGACTGGCTGCACGGCCTGGTGGACACCGGATTCGCCACCCGGCACTCGCTGGACGCGCTCACGGTGGCCACCGACGTCGACGAGGCGCTCGACGCCTGCGTCGCAAGCCGGGAACCGGGTGCCTGAGGTTCCGCCACCCGCACCACGACGCAAGTCGATCCGTGTACCTCCAATGGCCGATGACGTGCCAGGATCTGGAGTTGTGCAGGCTCTCCGGTTCCGCGACAAGGACATGCCCCAAGACCGACCGCTGGTGATGGCGATCGTCAACCGCACCCGCGACTCGTTCTTCGACCGGGGGCGGACCTTCGCCGCCGATGCGGCCACCGCCGCCGTGGACCGGGCCGTCGCCGACGGCGCGGACATCATCGACATCGGCGGGGTCCGCGCCGGGGCGCAGGGCGAGACGGTGGACGCCGCCGAGGAGATCGATCGGGTGGTGCCGTTCGTCGCCGCGGTCCGGGAACGCCACCCGGACCTGGTGATCAGCGTCGACACCTGGCGGCACGACGTGGCCCGGCAGGTGTGCGAGGCCGGGGCGGACCTGCTCAACGACACCTGGGCGGGCGCCGATCCGCTGCTCGCCGAGGTGGCGGCCGAGTTCGGCGTCGGCGTGGTGTGCTCGCACACCGGCGGCCTGCCGCCGCGCACCGACCCGTACCGGCCCCGCTACGCCGACGCGGTCGCCGAGGTGACGGCCGAACTCGTCGAGCGGGCGGAGCGGATGGTGCGGCTCGGGGTGCCCGCGCACGGCGTGCTGATCGACCCGACCCACGACTTCGGCAAGAACACCTGGCACGGCCTGGCGCTGCTGCGGCGGGTCGGCGAGCTGGTGGCCACCGGTTGGCCGGTGCTGATGGCGTTGTCCAACAAGGACTTCATCGGCGAGACGCTGGGCGCGGAGGTGACGGAGCGCCTGGAGGGCACGCTGGCGGCCACCGCGATCGCGGCCTGGGGCGGCGCCCGGATCTTCCGCGCGCACCACGTGCTGGAGACCCGCCGGACGGTCGAGATGGTCGCGGCCATCGCGGGCACCCATCCGCCGGACCAGGTCCTCCGCGCCCTCGCCTGAGGCTTCGTGAGCACTCGATCCGGTAGAACCGGCATCAGCGCTCGCGAGGCGGTGGTTCAGAGGTCGCCGACGGCCCGATTGAGCAGCTGGGTGAGGATCGCAATCGGCACGTCCGGGCGGACCTCCCGGAGCACCGGGGCCAGCCGCAGCCACCGGGACTGGACGCGCGGCGGGCTCGGCGGCGTCCTGGTCAGCTCGTCGACGAGCTCCTCCAGCCGCCACTGCGCCTCGTCCCGCTCCATGCTCGCCTCCGGGTGCTGGTCGATCACGTCGACGAGCATCGCGAGGTACGAGCGGAGTTGGTCGAGGGCCTGCTGTCGCGGGGCGAAGGTCGTCTCGGCGTCGAGTCGCGAAGCACCGGTGGTTTCCTGGGCGCTGTCGTTGGACACGGCAATCGGCTCCTGATCGCTCGCCCGGTACATCCGACATCGCAGTGTGGCGGGAATCGAGTGCTGTCAACGGATTTTCGGGTTTGCGCCACCCGAACGGCGCACTGTGATGGACGTCATTCGGAGTCCGGATCGCGAAAGGACCTAGGTCCTCTTGCGGAAGGCCGGTGACAGTGGTCGCAAATGACCGTAGAGTCGCTACTTGTGAAGGCTGATGCGCTCCGCGGCCACCTGGACGCCCTGCTGCTGGCCACGCTCGACGGCAGGGCCTTGCATGGTTACGCGATCATCGAGGCGCTGCAGGAACGCAGTGGCGGCGCCCTTGATCTGCCCACCGGGACGGTATACCCGGCGCTGCGCAGACTGGAGCGCGCCGGCTACGTGCAGAGCACCTGGAGCACCGTCGGCGGGCGGCAGCGCCGCACCTACCGCCTGACCCAGACCGGCGTGCAGACGCTGCAGAACGAGCGCCGCGCCTGGCGCGAGTTCACCTCCGCCATCGAGGGCGTGCTAGAGGCCGCACCCGCCAAGACCTGACCGTGGCCGCGGCGGTTCGCCGTTCGTGCCACGATTGACGACCGTGGCTAGTGCGCTCATCTACCTGTTCGTGGTGCTCGCGGTCGCTGCGGTGGCCTACCTGCTGGCTTCGCTGGTCTTCGGCCGCGGCGAGCAGCTCGCGCCGCTGCCGCCGGGCTCGACCCCGACCCGCCTGCCCCCGGCCGACATCGAGGGTGCCGACGTGCGCGCGTTGCGGTTCCAGCAGGTCCTCCGCGGCTACAAGGCGTCGGAGGTGGACTGGGCGCTGGAGCGCCTCGCCGGGGAACTCGACGAACTGCACGGCCGGATCGCAGTCCTGGAGCGGCAGCTCGACGCCGCGGGCGAGCAGCTGCAGGAGGCCCGGGCCGGGCGTCCCGACGAGCCGGAGGGCTGACCGGTGCGCCCGGTCGAGCTGCGGCTGAGCGTGCCGGTCGAGGCGCCGCCCGAGGTGGTGTGGGCGGCGGCGACGGACTGGGCGCGGCAGGGCGAGTGGATGCTGGGCACCGAGGTGCACGCGCTCGGCGGCCCCGACGGGCCCGGCGCGCAGCTGGTGGCGGTCACCGGCTTCCGCGGGTTCGGCGTCGTGGACCGGATGGAGATCGTCGAATGGCGGCCGCCGCAGACCTGCCGGGTGCGCCACCACGGACGGCTGATCGTCGGCGACGGCGGGTTCGACGTGGTCCGGTGCGGCAATGCGGCGTCGACGTTCCTGTGGTGGGAACGGCTGGTGCTGCCGCCCGGCGGCGCGCTGGTCTGGCCGGTGGTGCGGCCGGCCTTCGTCTGGGGCATGCGCCGGTCGCTGACTGCTTTCGCGGCGTTCTGCCGCGGCTATTCGGGCGGCGGGGAAACCGGCTGATCCCGGTGCCGCGGCCGTCGCATACCTCGGCCCCACGACGCGCTGGGCACCACCTGTCGGCGCGCAGCCCGACGTTTCCGCTGGTCACGGGTCGTGAGCGTTTTGGAGCGCCATAGCAGCCCAAACCACTCACGACCCGGGGGTGCCTCAGTGACCGGTGAAGTGGGGGGTTCGCTTCTCGACGAACGCCGCGACGGCCTCCCGGTGGTCGGCCGTCGCCCCGGCCTCCGCCTGCGCTCCCGCCTCCACGGCGAGCGCCTCGGCCAGGCCTTCGGCGGCCGCCGCCAGCATCGCCTCCTTGATCCGGGCGTAGGCGCTGGTCGGTCCGGCCGCCATCCGCTTGGCCAGCTCGGTGGCCGCCGCGACGGCTTCACCGGCGTCGACGACCCGGTTCACCATGCCGATCCGCAGCGCCTCCTCGGCTGCCACCGGCTCGGCCAGCAGCAGCAGTTCCATCGCCCGGCCGTAGCCGATCAGCCTCGGCAACGTCCACGACGCGCCGGAGTCCGTCGACAGCCCGACGTTGGCGAAGGCCATCAGGAACTTCGCGTTCGCCGCGGCCACCCGCAGATCGCACGCGTAGGCCAGCGACGCGCCCGCCCCGGCGGCGGTGCCGTTGACCGCGGCGATCACCGGCTTCGGCATGCTCGTCACGGCCCGGATGATCGGGTTGTAGTGCTCTTCGACCGTGTTCAGCGGTGCCGGGTCGCCGGAGTTCAGCAGCGCGACGTGCTCCTTGAGGTCCTGGCCCGCGCAGAACGCCTTCCCCGCGCCGGTGATCACCAGCGCGCGCACCGAGTCGTCGGCGGCGGCCTCCCGCAGCGCGGTGATCAGGGCCTGCTTGAGCTCGACGTCGAGCGAGTTGAACGACTCGGGGCGGTTCAGCGTGAGCAGGCGCACACCTGCGGTGTCCTCGGTCAGCAGCACGTCGGTCACTTCGCACTCCTCTTCCTGCGGTCCGTTGTGTCGGGTCGCGAGATCGCCGCTCGACTTTCCAAAGTGGACTCCGGGGGTCGCGCGAAGTCCCGAGTAGACAGTGTTGTGGCTGGTCGCCCGGGTAGTGGTCGAGCGCCGCGGGGGCCGGTCCGGCGCCGGGCGCGGACCGTCGGCCCGGAAGCGCCGACGGTCGCGCCGGAATGCACCGGAACAGCCCGCACGGGACGTGAGTCTGCCAGCCCCCGCGGGCATTCGACCAGCGCACGGGCGACACGAGTTGATCGGTTCGGTTTCGTCCCCGCCTCGGGATGGGGGAGAATGGGGGAGGACCCGAGCTGGTTGTGGCGACCAGCGGGGGAAGAGTTCACGGAGGGAGCACGCTATGGCGGCCATGAAGCCCCGGACCGGTGACGGTCCCCTCGAGGTGACTAAGGAGGGACGCGGCATCGTGATGCGCGTCCCGCTTGAGGGTGGTGGGCGGCTCGTCGTCGAGATGTCGGTCGAGGAGGCCAAGAACCTGGGCGACGCCCTGGAGTCGGCCACCGGCTGAGGCCGCCGGCCGGCGGTCGGGGTAGCGGCGCTGCCCCCAACGCCCGAGGCGACAACGCAATCGAGTCGACGACGAGTGGCGAGCTTCTTCGCCGCGGTCGGGCCCCGGTGCCATGGGTGGCACCGGGGCCGTCGTCGATGGCAGGCAAGTCCTCGCCCCTCCCCGTGATCGTCGGGGGCCTTCGTTCGGGCGCGCATCGTGACCGGACGTGCGAGGACGGTAACTTCTACAGCTGTCGTTGAACTCGTTCCGGTTCAGCCGTTTCGAGGGCAGGCAGTCGAATGCGCGCGGCCAGCCGTGCAGGAAGGTCTTCTCGTGTCCGGTTCTTCAGTGTTCCGCTCCGCCCAGCCGGTCCGCGACGCGGACCCGGCGCTGCCCGCCATCCCGACGTCACTGGTCGAAGTGGACGTCGTGCGGCAGTGGCGGGATGGCGTGCCGGGCGCGGTCGCGGTCTTCGACGGCGAGTCGGGCCCGGACCTGGCGACGGCAGCCGAACCGTTCGATGTGGACATCGCGGTGCTGCAGGCCGTAGGCGCTTCCTCGTCGGCCGGTGACGTCCGCGCGCTGCCTCTGCCGTCGGGTGGCGTCGGTTGGGTCGTGGGTGTCGGCTCGGGCGAGCCGGTGAAGTGGCGCAGCGCCGGCGCCGCGCTCGCACGCGCGCTGCGCGCGAGGCTGGACCAGGCGGCGGAGTCCGACGACGAGGTCGGCGACCTCGGGGACGCCTCCGACGCGGACTACCTCCAGATCCGGCTGCCCGACGACGTCGACGGCGAAGCGGTTTCGGCGCTGACGCTGGGCTTGGCGCTGGGCGGCTACCGGTTCCGGGTGACCGCCAAGCCGACCCCGCCGCGCCTGCGGAAGGTCTTGCTGGTGGCGCCGGAAGGCGCCGACGTGGCGGCGCTGGACGAACAGGTCCGGCGCACCCGCGAGCTGGCGGCGGCCACCGCGCTGGCCCGCGATCTCGCCAACGCTCCCTCGAACATCAAGGACCCGGCCTGGTTCACCGGCGTCGCCGCCGAGCTGGCCGCCGACGTGCCGGACCTGACCGCCGTGGTGCGGGACGAGAAGTGGCTGGCCGACAACGGTTTCGGCGGGATCCTCGCGGTCGGCGGCGGTTCGTCGAGGCCGCCCCGGCTGCTGGAGCTGACCTACCGGCCGAAGGACGTCGAGGGCCCGCACCTGGTGCTGGTCGGCAAGGGCATCACCTTCGACACCGGCGGCATCTCGATCAAGCCCGCCGAGGGCATGCACCTGATGCGCACCGACATGTCCGGCGGCGCGGCGGTGATCGGCGCGCTGCTGACCATCGCCCGGCTGGAGCTGCCGGTCCGGGTGACCGGCCTGGTGCCGTCGGCGGAGAACCACGTGTCCGGCAGCGCGTACCGGCCCGGCGACATCGTCCGGCACTACAGCGGCACCACGACGGAGGTCGGCAACACCGACGCCGAGGGCCGCATGGTGCTCGCCGACGCCCTCGCCTACGCGGTGGACCGGCTGGAGCCGGACCTGCTGGTGGACGTCGCGACGCTGACCGGCGCGATGAAGGTCGCCCTGGGCCTGCGCACCGGCGGGCTGTTCGCCACCGACGGCGAGCTGGCCGATCGCGTCCGGGAGGCCGGGCAGCGGGTCGGCGAGGCCTGGTGGCGGATGCCGCTGCTGGAGGACCACGCGGAAGACGTGAAGGGCCGGCTCGCGGACGTGAAGCAGACGCCGCCGGGGCCCGGCGGCATCACGGCGGCGCTGTTCCTGCGCGAGTTCACGGGCGGCCTGCCGTGGGCGCACCTGGACATCGCGGGCCCGGCCCGGGCGGACAAGGACTACGCGGAGGTGGTGTCGGGAGGCACGGGCTTCGCGGCCCGAAGCCTCGTCGCCCTCGCCGCAAGCTTCTCGAACTGACCCCTCGAACTGATCCCTCGAACAACGCCCTCGAACCGATCTCCCCAGAAGATCTCCTCAGAGTGATCTCTACGGAGTGATCGCTCGGTGCGGTGAGTGGTTCCGCAGTTTCAATTGAAACTGCGGAACCACGGCGTGTCGGGGCCACGACACACCGACGGCTGTGGACTACTTCCGCAATTTCAATGGAAATCGGACCTTCGATTTCCATTGAAATTGCGGAGGGTGAAGTCGCGGAAGGTGCGGACCGCCGGCGGAAGCGCCCGGCCCGCCGGCCAGGCCAGGCCGATCGTGCGGTGCGCGGGTGGATCCAGCGGCACCTCGACCGTGCCCGGCGCCGGGCCGTTGTCGCCCGGCGGCAGCAGAGCCACGCCGAGCCCGGCGGCGACCAGTCCGCGCACCGTGTCGACCTCCTCGCTCTCGAAGGCCAGCCGCGGTTCGAAACCCGCGCGCTCGGCCAGGCCCGCGAAGATCTGCCGGAGTCCGTAGCCGGGGCGGGTCGCCACGAAGTCGTCCCCGGCGAGCTCGGCCAGCCGCAGCCTGCGGCGCCGGGCCAGCCGGTGCCGCGCGAACAGCACTGCGACCAGCGGCTCTTCCCGGAGCGACGCGGTTTCCCAGTGCGGATCGTGCTCCGGCAGCGGCGAGACGACGCAGAGGTCGATCTCGCCAGACCAGGCGCGCGCGAGCATGCTGTTGCGCGGCCCCTGCACGAGCCCGAACCGCACGTGCGGGTGCACGTCGCGGAACTCGCGCAGCAGCGGCGGCACCAGCGTGCTGCCCATCGTGTGCTGGAACCCGAACGTCACCTGGCCCCGGTCGGGGTCGATCTCCTCGATCACGGCCCGGCAGCCGGCCTCCAGCCCGCGCATCGCGTCTTCGGCGGCCGCCGCGAGCAGGGCTCCGGCGCGGGTCAGGTGGATGCCGCGACCCTGCCGCACGATCACCGGCGTGCCGAGTCGATCGCCCAGCTTGGCCAGCGCGCGGCTGACCGTCGGCTGCGGGACGCCCAGGGACTCCGCTGCTCGTGTGAGATGGCCCTCGGCCGCGACCGCGCGCAGCAGGGCGAGCGACGGGGCGAGGTGGGCCGCTAGCTGCGACGAGTCGTCCGGCTCGGCTGATTCATTCATCACCGCATCAATCATGCGGCATTCCAGCATTGGACGCATCAGTCGGGGCTACTTACGTTCGAGCACGTGAACGCAGTCGACCCGGCCCGCATCCGCAAGATCCGCATCGCCCTGCTGCTCGGCGCGCTGGCGATGTTCGCGCTGCTCTACGCGCCGCAGCCGGTGCTGCCGCAGCTTGCCGAGGTCTTCGCGCTGAACCCGGGCACGGCGGCGCTGCTCATCTCGGCGAGCACGCTCGGGCTGGCCGTCGCGGCGATCCCGCTCGGCACGCTGTCGGAAGCGGTCGGCCGTCGCCGCACGATGATCGCGGCCTTGCTGACCGCCGAGGTCCTGGGCTTGCTGCTGCCGTGGGTGCCGTTCTTCCCGGTGCTCGTGGCCGTTCGCCTGGTGCAGGGTGCGGCGATCGCCGGCCTGGCCGCGGTCGCGGCCGCATACCTGGCCGACGAGACCGGCGGTGAGCAGCTGGGCACGACGATGGGGCTCTACGTCGCGGGCACCACCATCGGCGGCATGGGTGGCCGGCTGCTGGGCGGCGTGGTCGGCGACTTCGCCGGCTGGCACGGCGGATTGCTGGCGGTGGCCGTGCTCGCCGGGGTGTGCACGGTGCTGTTCGTGGTGCTGCTGCCGGCCGAACGCAATCATCAGCGGCAACCGCTGCGCTGGAGCCCGCTCCTCGGCGGCTTGCGCGCCGCGCTCAGCGACCCGGTGCTCTACGCGCCGTACCTGGTCGCCGCGCTCGGCATGGGCGCCTTCGTCACCGTCTACAACGTGCTCGGCTTCCGCCTCGCCGCACCGCCGCTGCTGGTGTCGCCGGCGCTCGCAGCGCTCGCGTTCCTCGCCTACGCCGCGGGAACGGTCACCTCCACACTCGCCGGGCGCGCCGCCGATCGCTGGGGGCGCATCCAGGTGCTGCTCGCCGGCCTGGCGGTGACGGCGCTGGGTCTGCTGCTGATGCTCGCCGACAGCCTGCCCGTGATCGTGGTGGGCCTGGTCGTGTTCACCGGCGGATTCTTCGCCGCGCACTCGGTGGCGAGCGGATGGGTCGGGGCGCGGGCATCGGCATCGGCCCGCGGTCAGGCGTCCGCGCTGTACCAGTTCGCCTACTACGGCGGCAGCAGCGTGGGCGGCGTGCTGGGCGGCGCGGCCTACGGCTCGTGGGGCTGGTCCGGGATGACGGTCCTGCTGTGCTGCTGGCTGGCGGTGGCGGCGGCCGGGGCGTGGCTCGTCCGCACGGCGCCCAAGCGCGTCGCGGTCGAGGTCTGATCAGGTCGCGTCGGAGTCGTACGGCGGGCGCTCACCCGGCGCGAGCGGCCGCTGCTCGGGCTTGGGCGGGTCGGCCGGCTTCGCCTGGTGCCCGTTGCTGCCGTTGCCGTTGAGGCCGTCGAGCGGGTTCTCCCCGTCGAAGAGGTGCTTGGTCACGGCCGTGCGCGGGTTGAAGTTGCGGATGCCGCGCAGGTCTTCCAGCGGTTTGCGCAGCTCGTCGAACTCCGGGCCCAGCTCGGACTTGATCTGCTCGCGGGCTCCGGTCGCGTACTCCTTGACCTGGCGGACGGTCCGGCCCAGCCACGCCGCGCCTTGCGGCAGCCGCTCCGGGCCGAGGATGAACAGCCCGGCCACGACGAGGACCAGGATCTCGAGCCAGCCGACGCTTTCGAACACCTCTCGACTACCTCCGGGTCCTCCACGGCTCGCGGACCAGCACCGCGCGCTGCCAACGCATCCCCAGGGTACCGACAGGGTGATCCGGGTAGGAGGGCGAACTGGCCCAGCACGCCGCCTTCACGAACTGTTAGCTGCTCGTTCGGCTCGCCGCACCGCAAGCGGTGCGGCCCTTGCGGCGGGATGGCATTCCCGGGGTTGCGCGGTTCGCGGTTTCCACTGGTCACCGAGGTCGTGAGTGCTTTGGGGTGCGATAGCAGCCAAAAGTGCTCACGACCACGATGCCTGGCGAAGCCTGTACCCGGGGGCCGTCGTGCCGCTGGCAAAACCGCGAAACTTCCCGCCCGGCCGGACCAGGCGGAACCCGCCGTTCACCGCAGGGTCACGTCGAGCACCAGCTCGCGGCCCTGCCGCACCACGGTGACCGGCACCCGCTCGCCGACCTGGTGCCGGTCGACGGCCACGATCAGCTCGTCGGCGCCGGCCACCTTGCGCTCGCCGACCCGGATGATCACATCGCCCTCGGCGATCCCGGCCGCCGCCGCGGCGCTGCCGTCCTGCACGTTCTGCACCTGGGCGCCGTCGGCGAGCCCATCGCTGACCGATTTGGCGTTGACGCCGAGATCGGCGTGCTGCACGTTGCCGGTGCGGATCAGCTCCTCGGCGATGCGCCGGACGTCGTCGATCGGGATCGCGAAGCCCAGCCCGATCGAGCCGCCTTCGCCGCCGGCCCCGAGCGTCCGGATCGCGCTGTTGATGCCGACCACCGCGCCGTTGCCGTCGACCAGGGCGCCGCCGGAGTTGCCGGGGTTGATCGCGGCGTCGGTCTGGATCGCGTCGATGACCGCGTTGGTGTCGGTGCCCTCGCCGGCCAGCCGCATCGGGCGGTGCACCGAGCTGACGATGCCGGTGGTCACGGTGCCCGCCAGGCCCAGCGGCGAGCCGATGGCGATCACCTCGTCGCCGACCGCCAGCTCGTCGGAGCGGCCGAGCTGGGCGACCGTCGGGTTGGACACCTCGACCTTGATCACCGCCAGGTCGGTCTTGACGTCGCGGCCGACGATCCGGGCGGGCACCCGGGTGCCGTCGTGGAAGACCGTGGAGACCAGCGCGCCCGGGGTGTCGGCGGCCATCGAGATGACGTGGTTGTTCGTGACCACGTAGCCGTTGCCGTCGATGACGACCCCGGAGCCGCTGCCGCCCTGCGCGCCGACGCGCACCTCGATCGACACGACGGCGGGGACCACGCGCTGCGCAACCGCGGCGACGGTGCCCTTCGGCCGGTCCTTGCCCTGCTCCACCTCGGCCAGGGTGACGTCGGGATTGGTGAGCGGATTGCCCTCCTCGGCGGTGATCCGGCCGAGCAGCCCGCCGGCCAGCCCGATGAGCAGGGCGACCACGGCGAGGATCACGAGCGCGCGCGGGTGCACCCGGCGGCCGAACAGGACTTCGCGGGCGCTGAGCAGCGGGCCGGTTTCGGTGTTCTCGGGCTTCTCCTCCTGCTCCTCGCCGAGTGCAGGTGGACCGATCACCGCGCCTGCGGCGGGGTTGCGCCACGGGTCGCTCTCGCCGGAGTTCCACAGTGCCGGCTCCTCGCCCGGCTCGGGCGCCATCGGCTGCTCGCCGGGCGCGCGCTGGAGCTTCTCGCTGCTGGCGCGCGGTCGGCCGAACGCCTTGGACAGCGCTTCCGGCGGGGGCGGACCCTGTTCGATGCCGCGCGTCGGGACGTCGCGCCGGTTCGGGTCGAAGCTGCCGGTCACGCCCCTCGGGCGGCCGAACGTCGAGCTCTGCGACGGGTCGACGGCGGGGCGCTGCAGCGGGCGCGGTGCGAGGCGGGGCGGGGATGCCTGGCCGTTTCGCATGGGGCGGTCCGCCGCGGCCGGCACTCCGCGGGCGGGGCTGGCCGCGCCCTGCCACGGATGCACGGGTTCGGCTGGCCGTCCGTTGGGACCCTGCTGGCCTGCTTCGGGCTGATCCCGGCGCTGCTGGTCGGCGTCGGGGCCCTGTGCGGGCGTTCCTGGCTGGTCGCTCATCGCTCCCCGGGCATGCGGTCGGAACTCGTCCGTTCGAGTGGATCACACGGGCGAGGAGCCCGTGCCACCGGCATGTGGACACACCGCCGGCGTGCCCATTTTGCCGGGCGACCGGTGAAGTTCGTGTGGGAGCGGGCTAAGTCGTCCGGCCGGATCAGTTCCCCGGCGGCGCGCTCGCCGAGGTGCTCGGAACCGGGACCTCGGACGAGGGCTGCCGGCTGGGGGACGGGTCGCCGGGCAGGTCTTCGCGCGCCGACGCCGGGATGACGGCGTTGGTGAACGCGCCGCCGGGCAGCGGGCTCGGTACGCCCGGCACCGGCTGGCCGTCGTCGTCCGTCGGCAGGTTCATCAGCGCGAGCGCGCCCAGCACCAAGCCGGAGAACACCACGCCGGCCCCCTGCCGGGTTCGGCGGCCGACCCGCCGCGCCGGTGCCGCCGCGGCATCACCGGCAAAAGGGGGCACGCTGCCGAGGGGTTGCTGGCTGCCGCCGAGCGGCCGCGAGGATCCGAGCGCCGCTCCGTCGCCGAACCGCTTCGTGCGGGCCGGGCGGGTCACGGCGACCAGCTGGCCGTCCTCGGTCAGCGCGAGGCCGTCCGGCTGGCTGGGCAGTTCTGCGTGCGCCGGGATGGCCTGCAGTGCTTGCAGGAACTTCGGCGAGATCGACGGCGTGCCGGCCGCCCGAACCGCGGCGCGGGCCTGCCGCTGGGCGGCGGCGTCCGAGGTGCACGCCGGGCAGTGGGCCAGGTGGGAGACGGCGCGATCATGGGCGCTCGGGCTCAGCTCGCCGTCCACCAACGCGACGATCGCGTCCAGCGCGAGGTGCTGCTCCGGCAGCCCCCACCCACGCAAAACCGTCATTCGTCAAACCTCCCGGGCATGCTCGCGGCGAGCTTCCAAGGTGGCCTTCAACATCTGGCGCCCGCGGTGAATCCTGCTGCGCACAGTACCCAGCTTCACGCCCAAGGTGGCACCGATCTCCTCGTAGGAGAGCCCCTCGACGTCGCAGAGCACCACCGCCGCCCGGAACTCCGGCGGCAGTTCGTCCAGCGCCGCCTGCAGGTCGGGGTCGAGGTGGGTGTCGCTGAAGACCTGCTCAGGGCTCGGGCCACCGCCGGGCAACCGGTCGGTGTCCTCGGGCAGGCCCTCCATGCGCAGGCGGGACCTGCGGCGGGCCATGTCGAGGAACAGGTTCGTGGTGATCCGGTGCAGCCAGCCCTCGAACGTTCCCGGCTTGTACGACGCCAGCGACCGGAACACCCGGATGAAGGTCTCCTGGGTCAGGTCCTCGGCGTCGTGCTGGTTGCCGGTCAGGCGGTACGCCAACCGGTAGACCCGGTCTGCGTGCTGCCGGACCACCTCGTCCCACGTCGGAGGGGTCCAGTTGACCTCTTCCGCGGCGGGCGAGACGGTGCTCTGTTGGACACTGGGGGCCACACTCATCGGCTGTGTTGCCATTGGGCGAGAAGCCACCTCCTGTGCGGTTGCATCTCCAAGAACGAACATGTCGCCTCCGTTGTTCCCGGCGGTGTCGTCAAGGAGACGCCGATGGGTGTCGGTTATGACGTGTCTACTCTCGTATGCCCTGGTGAGGTAGCGATTAAAGACGCCTGAGAACAGGCTGAGAACCTGACGTGATGCGGGTCGCACCGCCGGCCCGCCGGAAACGGCCCCCTAACGATGTCGGCCGCCCGGGTCACGGCGGCGAGCAACGTCGATAACCTTTCGCGTTGTGATACCCGAGACGCCGGTGGGTGCCGGGCCCGTGGGCCGGAACCAGGTGCGATCCGGCGCGCCGACGGACACCTCGGTCGGGGCGTCGTCGCTGCACGTGCTGCGCTTCCTGGCGGCGGCGTTGCGGGCCAAGGCCGCCGTGGAGGTCGGCACCGGCTCGGGCGAGAGCGCGCTGTGGCTGCTCCAGGGCATGATGCCGGACGGCGTGCTGACGTCGATCGACGCGGATGCGTCCGCGCAGCGGACGGCGCGCGCGACGCTGCGGGAGGCGGGCGTGCCGACCGGCCGGACGCGGCTGATCGCCGGCCGCGCGATCGACCTGATGCCGCGGCTCACGGAGGGCGGCTACGACCTGGTGTCGGTGGGCATCGCGACCACGGACTACCCCAGGTACCTGGAGCTCGGCGTCCGCCTGCTGCGCCCGGGTGGCGTGATCGTGTTCGCGGGTGTGCAGCTGGCCAGCCCGGACGCCCGGAGCGCGCTGGCCCTGGCGCTGCGCGACCTGGTCCGGGCGATCCAGACCGACGAGAACCTGGTCCCGGTCACGCTCCCGACTGGTCCCGGCCTGCTCGCGGTCGCCAAACGAGACTGACCCCGGACACCCGCCTCGACTGCTCCCAGGCACCCGCTTCCGCCCGATCCCAGGCGCCCGCCTCTCGAGATGTCGGCCCAGGTGTCGGCCCTCTCCCCGACCGGAGTACTCCCGATGGGGTGATGATCCGCAATTTCAATGGAAATCGGACCTTCGATTTCCATTGAAATTGCGGAACGGCGTCAGGCGGGGGAGACGGAGAGGAGTTTGCCCGCGAGGCCGCGGGCCCGGGTGGACAGGCGCTTGGCGATGTCGTTGAGGACCACCGCCGCGGGCGAGTCGGGGGCTTCCAGGACCAGCGGGGTGCCGTTGTCGCCGGCTTCGCGCAGGCGCGGGTCCAGCGGCACCTGGCCGAGCAGTGGCACGTCCGACCCGATCGAGCGGCTCAGCGATTCCGCGACCAGCTGGCCGCCGCCGGAGCCGAAGATCTCCATCCGCTGGCCGTCCGGCAGCTCCATCCAGGACATGTTCTCCACCACGCCGGCCAGCCGCTGCCGCGTCTGCATCGCGATCGCCCCGGCCCGCTCCGCGACCTCGGCCGCGGCCTGCTGCGGGGTGGTGACGACCAGGATCTCCGCGTTCGGGATCAGCTGGGCGGTGGACAGCGCCACGTCACCGGTGCCGGGCGGCAGGTCGAGCAGCAGGACGTCCAGGTCGCCCCAGAAGACGTCGGACAGGAACTGCTGCAGCGCGCGGTGCAGCATCGGTCCGCGCCAGACCACCGGGGTGTTGCCGGGGGTGAACATGCCGATGGAGATGACCTTCACGCCGTGCGCCTGCGGCGGCATGATCATCTTCTCCACCTGGGTGGGCTTGCCGCCCGCGCCCAGCATCCGCGGCACCGAGTGGCCGTAGATGTCGGCGTCGACCACGCCGACCGACAGGCCGCGCTTGGCCATCGCGACCGCGAGGTTGACCGTCACGCTGGACTTGCCGACCCCGCCCTTGCCGGACGCCACGCAGTAGACGCGCGTCATCGAGCCGGGCTCGGCGAACGGGATGCGCGGTTCCTCGGCGCTGCCGCGCAGCATCTTGCGCAGCTCGGTGCGCTGCTCGTCGCTCATCACGTCGAGCTCGACCCGCACCGAGGCGACGCCTTCGACGGCGGACACGGCACCGGTCACCCGCTGCGTGATCGTCTCCCGCATCGGGCAACCCTGGACCGTCAGGTACACCTCGACCGCAACATCGCCGTCGGGGCCGATGGACACGCTCTTGACCATGCCCAGGTCGGTGATCGGCCGACGGATCTCCGGGTCCTCGACCTGGCTGAGGGCCTTCCGAACGGCGTCCTCGGTGGGCGCGGACTGCGTACTGGTCACGGTTACCTCGGCAAGCTGGAGTTGCGGACGTGGTCGGTGGTCGCTTCGCTGGGCGCCAGCCTCGAAGGGTCTCACACCTCGCTGCTGGCAATCCCATGCTACGGACCGGTAGCCGGGCGCGGACAGGGCTGCGGGCCGTGGCATCGCGCTGGTCAGTGGGGCGAGCGGGACAGAATGTGATTCTTGTTCGGGGGCGCTGCGCAGTCAGGCGAACGCGTTCCGTAATATCAATCTTCGTGGCCGAGACGGCTCTTGATCGATTACCGACTCGAAGTGAATTGTTGGCGTACCGCAGTTTCCTCCGCGCGCACGCCAGGGTCACGCGCTGCCTGGAGGGCGACCTGATCGCCGAGCAACGGCTCACGCTCGCCGCCTACGACGTCCTCGAAGCGCTGGCAGAAGCCCCGGAGCAGCGGCTCCGGATGACCGAACTAGCGGATGTCGTGCTGCTGTCGCGCTCCGGCGTGACCAGGCTCGTGGACCGCCTCGAACGGCTCGGGCTGGTGCGTCGCGTCCGGGTCGATTCGGACGGGCGTGGGGTCCAGGCCGTGATCACCGAACGTGGCGAAGCGCGGCTGCAGCTGGCGGCGTCGACGCACCGCACCGGCGTGGCGCGGTACTTCCTGTCCGCCACCGCGGGGGAGCTGGAGGCGCTGATGCGCACCTGCGAGCGGCTGGCCGACGGGGGTGTGCCGTCGCCGCCGGGGCAGCGTGCGCAAGCATGAGGGTGTGCACGATGCGAACTCCACGGCTCCCGAACGGCTGATCCGCGCGGTCGGCCTGGTGCGGTTCGCGGACCGGCGGTTGCTGCTGGTCCGCGCCGACTACCAGGACGCGTTCTACCTGCCCGGCGGCAAGATCGACCCGGGCGAGACCGAGGTGCAGGCGCTGCACCGGGAGGTGCGGGAGGAGCTCGGCGTCGGCCTGGTGGGGGCGGACTTCCTAGGCCGCTACGTCACCGACGCGGTCGGGCAGGGAGACGGGGTGCAGGTCGAGCTCATCTGCTACACGGGTGAGCTGGACGGTGCCCCGGAGCCGGCGGCCGAGATCGCGGAGCTCGCCTGGTGCACCCGCGAGGAGTACGCGGCCCACGAGGTCACGGCCCCGGCGATCGTCGCCCTCTTCGCCGACCTCGACCCGGCCTGATCCCGGTTTCAACTGGAACCGCGGGTTCCCCGCGGTGTTCCGCGGTTTCAATTGAAACTGCGGATCAGGCGTCGTCGGGGTCTCGGGAGCCGGTGCGGGCTCGGCGCTTCTCCGCCTCGCTCTGCAGGCCCGGGAGCTCTTCGCGGAGCCGGTCCAGTTCGCTGCGCAGGTAGTCGCGGGTGGCGACCTCGCCGATCGCCAGGCGCAGCGCGGCGAGCTCGCGGGCCAGGTAGTCCGTGTCCGCCTTGGTCTGGGCCGCTCGCGCTCGGTCTTCCTCCAGCGAGACCCGGTCCCGGTCGTCCTGGCGGTTCTGCGCGAGCAGGATCAGCGGAGCGGCGTACGAGGCCTGGGTGGAGAAGGCCAGGTTGAGCAGGATGAACGGGTACGGGTCCCACTGCAGGCCGATGGCGAACAGGTTCGCCGAGATCCAGGCGATCACGAACACGGTCATCCAGAACAGGAACTTGCCGGTGCCGAGGAACCGGGCGATCCGCTCCGAGATCTGCCCGAACAGCTCCGGGTCGAACGAGACCGCGAACCGGTGCGGCGGGCGAGGTTGGTCGAGTCGGCGGCGGGTCAGCAGCTCGGGCATCAGTGCGCCTCCCGGTTCGTCGGCCGGTCGGTGGGGCCGGGCTCCGGTCCGGGAAGCCCGCTCTCCCGCCAGTTCTCCGGCAGCAGGTGGTCGAGCACGTCGTCGACGGTGACCGCGCCGATGAGGTGTTCCTCGTCGTCCAGCACCGGCCCGCACACCAGGTTGTATGCGGCGAAGTAGCGGGTGACGTCGGTCAGCGACGCGCTGGCCGGGAGGCTCGCCAGGTCGGTGTCCAGCGCGCCGGCGACCAGGGTCGACGGTGGTTCGCGGAGCAGCCGCTGGATGTGCACGCAGCCCAGGTAGCGGCCGGTCGGCGTGGCCGACGGCGGGCGGCAGACGAACACCAGGCTTGCCAGCGCCACCGGCAGGTCGGGGTTGCGCGCCATCGCCAGCGCCTCGGCGATGGTCGCGTCCGGCCCGACCACGATCGGCTCCGGCGTCATCAGGCCGCCCGCGGTGTCGGACGAGTACGCCATCAGCCGCTTGACCGGTGCGGATTCCTCCGGCGCCATCAGCCCGAGCAGCCGCTCCTTGTCCACTTCGGACAATTCGGCGAGCAGGTCGGCGGCGTCGTCCGGGTTCATCGCCTCCAGCACGTCCGCCGCGCGCTCTTCGTCCAGGTGTTCCAGAAGGTCCTTCTGGTCTTCCTCGGGCAGCTCCTCGACGACGTCGGCGAGCCGCTCGTCGTCCAGCGCCTCGGCCACCTCGTAGCGGCGCTTGGTCGGCAGCTCGTGCAGGGTGCTCGCGACGTCGACGGCGCGCATGGTGTCGAACATGGCGAGCAGCTGCTGCACGCCCTGCGGTTTGCCGGTCAGCTCCGCGACGGCCAGCCCGGTGACCTGGTCCCAGTCCAGCACCTGCGTCGGGCCGCGCCGGCCGAGCCGCCCGGTGCGCTCCCGGACCGCGAGCTTGGCCAGCTGCCAGTCGCGGGTGCGGATCTGCTCCATCGCGACGTCCACCAGGACCGCGGGCGCATGGGTGGAGTCGATGACGACCCGGGCGTCCAGCAGCTGGCCGAGCACCAGGAGCTCGTTGGGGCGCTGGTGGAAGTGCCGCAGGTTCACCGACCCCGTCGCCAGCGTCACCGCGCTCGACTCGATCCGGGTGACCCGCAGCATCGGCACGAAGATCCGGCGCCGGGTGGGCAGCTCGAGGACCAGGCCGAGGACGCGCGGCGGCTGCCGCCGGACGCTGAGCCCGGCGACGACGTCGCGCACCCGGCCGATCGATTCCCCGTCCGGCCCGAACACCGACAAGCCGGCCATCCGGGCCGCGAAAACCCTGGTCGCGGCTGCCACGTGGCTCAGGCTATGCACTCTTCCGGTCGTCCGCCGCCCGAAGATCGGCCCTGTGCCGCCGGGCACTTGTCCGGTTCCGGCGGCGGGGTGCGTGGTACACACGCAACGACTCGCGAGGCCAGAGGAGGACAACGTGGACGGTCGACGTGCCCGGCGGAGCTGCCTGGCGGTGCCGGGCTCCAGCGCGAAGATGATCGACAAGGCGCGCGGGCTGGCCGCCGACCAGTTCTTCCTGGACCTCGAGGACGCGGTCGCGCCGCTGGCGAAGGCCGAGGCGCGGGACCGGATCGTCGGCGCGCTGAACGAGGGCGGCTGGGGCGAGAAGATCCGCTCGGTGCGGGTCAACGCGCTGGACACCGAGTGGACCTACCGGGACGTCGTGACCGTCGTGGAGGGCGCGGGCGCCGAGCTCGACTCGATCATCCTGCCGAAGGTGAGCACCCCGGAGCACGTGCGCTGGCTGGACCTGACGCTGACGCAGATCGAGCGGGCCACCGGGCTGGAGACCGGCCGGATCGGCATCGAACCGCAGATCGAGGACGCCCGCGGCCTGGTCGAGGTGGACGCGATCGCCGCCGCCTCGCCGCGGGTGACGGCGCTGGTCTACGGGCCTGCCGACTTCATGGCGTCGATCAACATGCGGTCGCTGGTCGTCGGCCACCAGCCGCCCGGCTACGACGTCGGCGACGCCTACCACTACATCCTGATGCGCATCCTGGTCGCGGCCCGCGCGGCCGGGGTGCAGGCGATCGACGGGCCGTACCTGCAGATCAAGGACGTCGACGGGCTGCGCGCGGTGGGCGGCAGGTCGGCGGCGCTGGGCTTCGACGGCAAGTGGGTGCTGCACCCGGCGCAGGTGGACGCGGTCAACGAGCTCTTCTCGCCGCAGCAGGAGGATTACGACCACGCCGAGAACATCCTGGACGCCTACGAGTGGCACACCTCGGCGGCCGGCGGGAAGCGCGGCGCGGCGATGCTGGGCGACGAGATGATCGACGAGGCGTCCCGGAAGATGGCGCTGGTGATCTCGGGCAAGGGCCGCGCGGCGGGCATGGCCCGGACCGACCGCTGGACCCCGCCGGAATCCTGATCGCGGCGCTGCAGGTCGCCTGCGCCGTTTTCGCGCGAAACCGCCACCCCAACCCGACCGCGCGACCCTCGAACGGCTTTGCCGCCGCATCACCACCACCCGCCTGCCGCCACCCCGAACAGCCGCTGCGGTGATGCGGAGTGCTCGCGATCCCGCGCCTGCCGGGGAGGCGCCGGGCGGGTGGTGGTGATGCGCTGTCCGGGGCTCGGTGCGGTGGCGGACGGGTTGAGTTCGCCTGTTGGAGATCGGCCGTGGCGGCAGGCGCGGTAGGTTCCGGGTGAGATCCGCAGGCGTCGATCGAGAGGGCGGGCTCCGAGGTGGCCACCGCGGCAGCGGAGAACGAGCAGGAACTGCGCTTGGCGCTGGCCATGCGCGGCGGCGCGAGCATGGCCGTGTGGATCGGCGGCGCGGTCGCCGAGATCAACCGGCTCCGCGAGGCGGTGGCGGATTCGCGGGCGCCGGCGGACGACGATTCGACGGGCACCCATCCGTGGGCGTCGCTGGCGAAGCTGTCCGGCTACGACGCGGTCGCGGTCGACGTGCTCGCCGGAGCCTCGGCCGGCGGCCTCAACGCGACGTTGCTGTCCGCGACGCTGGTCTACGGGATGCCCTTCGACCGGATGCGCGAGGTGTGGGTGCGGTTGGGGGACGTGGAGGCCATGTCCCGGCCGGTGCCGAAGTTCTGGCAGCACCGCCCGCAGTCGCTGCTGGAGGGCGACCGCTACTTCCGCGCCGAGCTCGCCGACGTCATCACCGACAACGTGCCCGCGGCGGCGGAGCACCCCGGCCACCGCGCCGACCTGCTGCTGACCGCCACCCTGCTGGACCCGATCCTGGAGCGGCGCTTCGACGGCCGGTCCGGGCCGATGCTGCAGGAGCGGCGCACCGCGTCGTTCCGGTTCCGGCACCAGGGCAGGGCGGGCGATCCGCTGTCGGACTTCGGCGCGGGCGACGACTTCGCGCCCACCGTGCTGCGGCTCGCCCACGCCGCCCGCTCGACGTCGTCGTTCCCGTTCGCCTTCGAGCCCGCGCAGGTGCGCTCGTCGCTCGGCGAACCGCCGGACGGCGAGCCGAACATGATCGGGCTGTTCTCCGAAACGGTCGCCGATCCACTGCTCCCGCCGTTCCGGGTGATCGACGGCGGCGTGCTGGACAACATCCCGGTGACCGCGGCGATCGATGCGATCTCGGCCGCGCCGGCGGACCGGCCGACGCACCGGTGGCTGCTCTACCTGAACCCGGATCCCGTTGCCTCGCACGGACAACGCCGCGAGCCCGGGTTCGCCGTGCCGGTGACCGCGACGGCCCTGCGTGCCCGGCTGTCCCAGGAGTCGCTGCTCGCCGACCTCGACGCGCTGGACGAGCACAACCAGTTGGTCGCGCGAACCGCCTTGCGCCGCAAGGCTTTGTACGCGCCGCTGCGGGCCGCACCGGATGCCGAGCGGGCAGCGGTGCTGGCGCAGCAGGTCGACGCGGTCCTGCCCGATCACGCGGTGGTTCGCGCGGAGCTGGACGCCCAGGCGGTGTACCGGCTGCTCACGGAGCCCGCGGGCATCGAGGACGGCAAGCTGCTGCCGCCGGTGGTCGGGGATCCGCTGGCCGAGTGGTCGGCGCAGGCGAGAACGCAGCTCGCGCACCGGTTGTCGGCCGGGCTCGGCAGCGACGCCACCACGCGCGTCTTCGACGATGCGCGCGGCCTGCTCACCGCGGTGCAGGAATGCCTCGGCTGGGCTTGGGACATCGAGCGCTGGGCGCCGGAGAGCCGCGAGATCGGGCGCTGCAAGTCCGTGCTCTACCGGCTGCGGAGCTTCGGCGAGGTGCTGGAGGGGCACGCCGACCAGTACTGGATCAACGGCGCGAAGCTGGAACCGATCGTCGAGACGACCGAGCTCGACGAGTGGGTGCAGCGCGTGCAGCGCCGTCGCGCCAGGCTCCAGCACGCCTTGCCGTCCCCGATCCAGCCCCTGCTGGGCGAGGTGTTGCGCGCGATCGAGGCGGGCGAGGACTTCCACGACGATCTCGCCGAGTTGGCCCGCGAACTGATGTCCATTGTGGAATCTTCCGGTGCGGACGCGGTCCCGGACGCCGCCGGGGTGGACGCGGTCGCGGAGGCGCGCGCGGTGCTGCACCGGGTCGCCGACCGGCTGGCCGCGGCGGCCCCGCCCCGCGAGCGGATCGACGAGCCCCAGCAGCTCGGCTACGCGCTGCTGGAGCGCAGCGAGCGGCGGGCGGAGACGTTGCGGCAGCTGGTGGTGCTCACCGCGCCGCTGGACGTCGGGCGCGTCCCGGGATCGCGGATCAACCTGCTGCGGGTGGTCAGCGACGAGCAGAGCCCGCTGCCGTTCGACGCGCTGCGGCGCGGCGAGGACGTGCCGCTGCGGATCGCGGACAAGATCCGCGGCCTGGACGTGGGCAACTTCGGCGCGTTCCTGTCCGCGAAGTGGCGGGCGAACGACTGGATGTGGGGGCGGATGGACTCCGCCGCCGCGCTGGTCAGGTTGCTCGCCGACCCGACTCGGCTGGCCCGGCGCCACAGCGGCTCGGAGGAGCTCGGCGACGCGCTGCAGGCGATCGTCTCCCGCCCGACGACGGCGGAGCTCGGGGAGCTCGACGAGGAGCAGGCCAAGCAGTGGCGCGGATTCCTCGCCGAGGTGTGGGCGCGCCACGCGGGCGAGGTGCGCGCCGAGCTCGACGCGCTGTTCGCCGCCCCGGACGACGAGCATTCGCTGACCGAGACCCAGCGGCTGCTCACCGAACGTCTGCAGTGGACGATCGCGGCGGAGGAAATCCCCTTCGTCCAAACCGTTTCTTCCGGGGCCGACCCGGAAATCGGTGCCGAGCCGCCGGTGCCCGCGCCCGCGCAGCTGTCCGGCCAGGTGGCGCGCTACGACGTCGGCCGCCAGCGGTTCGCCGACCTCGGCGAGCCGCGGGCGCTGTCGATGGCGACGCGCTTCGGGCTGCTCGCCTACCGGGCCGTCCGCCCCTCCGGGCGCGGCGTGCTGCCCTGGCTGGGGCGTCGGGCGATGACGCTGATCAAGCCGCTGCTGATGGCGGTCGTGTACGCCATCGCAGCGCCGCGCCGTGCAGCGCTGCTGGGCTTCCTGGCGGCGAGCGCCGTGGCGTTCACCGGCGTCGGGATGGGATCGCTGCCCGGGACGCAGATCCTGTCCGCCGACCAGAGTTCATTCGTCGTTTCGGACGGCCCCTACTCGCCGGGCTCGGCGGAATCGCCGTTGCTCGCCGTGTCCGTGGCCTGCCCGGATTCCGGCACCGGCGTGGACGTCGAGTGCGGGGACGGCTTCGGCTGGTTCGGCGGCGTGCCCGGGAACTGGCTCGTCGTGGCCGACTTCTCGGGCACGTCCTTCGGCCCTGGCGCGCTGCTGGCGATGCTGTTCGCCGCGGTCTTCGCCGTGTGGTCGGGGTGGCGCCTGGCGCACCGCTTCGGTCGCGGCTTGGCGCGCTGGCTGCCCGCGGTGTTCATCGGGGCGGTGCTGATGGCGGCGGAGTTCTGGCTGTTCACCACCGGATTCCGGCTCGGCCCCCTCGGGCTTGCGCTGGTCGCGGGGCTGCTCACCTGGCCCGCTGCGGTGGCCTACCGCACCGCCGCGCGCGTCGGTGCGTCGGTGCTGACGCTGCTGGTGTTCGTCGGTGTTCTGTGGTCGTACGAGCCGAACGCCTTCAGCGGCGGAGGCTGGATCGTCCTGGCGACGGGACTCACCGCCTACGCCCACATGATCCTGGTCGGCACCGTCGACGTCCTCGCGCCGAGACCCAGGCGGCGTGCCGGTTTCGCGCCGAAGGCACCGTCGCGGGCGAAGGCGCCCCGGGCCGAGGTTTCCGATCCGGCCTGAGCGGGGTCGGGTTTCAGGGCTTCCGGGTCGGCGCGGCGCCTACGACCTCAGCGCGAGCGACGCCTCGATGCGCACGGCGGGATTCGTGGTGCTGGCCGTGGTGGCCCGGCCGATCGGCGGCTGGCTCTGCGACCGCGTGCACCCGGCCGACGTGCTCGGGACCGCCTGCTCGCTCGCCGTGGTGTTCGCGGTCCTGGCGTCCTTCGAACTGCCGCTGGTCCCGTTCGGCACGATCGCCTTCCTCGGGCTGGCCGCGGTGCTCGGGGCCGGCGCGGGTGCGGTGTTCGCGCTCGTCGCCAAGCCGGCGCCGCCCGACGAGGTCGGCGCGGTGACCGGCCTGGTGGGCGCCGCGGGCGGCCTGGGCGGATTCTTCCCGCCGCTGGTGATGGGCGCGATCTACGGCACGGCGGGCGACTACACCCGGGGCCTCGTGCTCCTGGCGCTGGCCGCGCTGGGGTGCGCGGCGCTGACGTTCGCGGTCGCCCGGCGGCAGGCCGCCCGGTGACCGGTCTGCGGATGCGCGGAACCGCTCGGACGGACATGATCTCCGGGAGACTCCACGGGGTAGCCTGATGGGGTAGGGGACAATACGCCGGAATCGGGCTCGCCCGGCTCCCGCGGTCCCCGTCATGGCAGCAATCCAACGGAGGTGTCAGCGGTGTCCAATCCGTTCACCGGCTCCGGCCGGTCGGCGCCGGGCACACCCAACCTGCCCACCCCGCCGAGCGGCTGGCCGATCGGTTCCTACGGCACCTACGAAGAGGCGCAGCGCGCCGTCGACCACCTGGCGGACAGCGACTTCCCGGTCCAGGAGGTGACCATCGTCGGCGTCGACCTGATGCTCGTCGAGCGCGTCACCGGGCGGCTGACCTGGGGTCGGGTGCTGGGCGGGGGCGCGGCCTCCGGAGCCTGGTTCGGCCTGTTCGTCGGCCTGATCCTGGGCCTGTTCACGCCGCAGGGCAGCTGGTTCGGCCCGGTGCTGGTCGGTCTGGGCGCGGGTATCGTGTTCGGCCTGGTCTCCGCGGCGGTCGGCTACGCCTCGACCCGCGGTCGCCGGGACTTCTCCTCGGCCAGCCAGCTGGTCGCGGGCCGCTACGACGTGCTGGCCCAGCCGCGCCACGCGGAACAGGGCCGGGACCTGCTCGCCAAACTCGCCATGCGCCCGCCGTCGACGCAGTGATCGGCTGATCCGACCGGAACCCAGGACGCCTGCGCGGCAGGGTCCTGGGTTTCGCGTTCTTCCCGGAATTCGCATCGCGCCCCCGTCGGCCGGAAGGCCCCGGTGAACAGCCCCTTTGCGCCGGTCGGTGCAGTGCTGAACGGCTTTCGGCGCAATGCGCGGGTGCCCGGTTTCGCAGACTTTCACGTATTAGCAACAAGGGCCTTGCCGCCCTTGCCTTGACTGATCAAGACGCCTAGCTTGCCAACACCGGCTCACCGCCGGCGGTGGCAGGCGACGAAGCGTGGGCACCCCAGTGCTGGGTCGCGGCTGCGACCGGCAACTGGAAGGACCGACCGTGAGAGTTCGCCGCACCCGTGCAGCGGCAGTGCTGGGCGCGTCGCTGGTGTGCGCGTCCGCGCTGACCGCCTGCGCGCCGGCCTCCGGCGTGAACACCGTGAACCTCTACAGCGCGCCAGAGGAGAACCTGCAGCAGAACGTGGACCGCTGCAACGCCGAGTCAGGCGGGCGGTACCAGATCGTCTACCACAAGCTGCCCCGCGACGCCGATGGCCAGCGCGAGCAGATGGTGCGCCGGCTGGCCGCCGGCGACACCGGCATGGACATCCTCTACCTGGACGTCTCCTGGACCGGCGAGTTCGCCGAGGCCAAGTGGATCCGGGAGTGGACCGGCCAGAACAAGGCCGAAGCCGAGCGCGACACGCTGCGGGGGCCGCTGGAGACGGCCACTTGGGAGGGCAAGCTCTACGCGGCGCCGAAGAACACCAACGTGCAGCTGCTCTGGTACCGCAAGGACCTGGTGCCCGAGCCGCCGAAGACGTGGGGCGAGATGATCTCGACCGCCCAGCGCCTCAAGCAGGAGGGCAAGCCGCACTGGATCTCGCTCACCGGCGCGCAGTACGAGGGCCTGTACGTGCACTTCAACACGCTCGTGCAGTCGGCGGGCGGGCACATCATCTCCGACGACGGCAAGCGCGCCGTGATCGACGAGGGCGCGGTGCAGGCGTTGCAGGCGCTGCGCGACCTCGGCACGGCGGGCGTCACCAGCGCGTCGATGAACAACGCCAAGGAGGACGACGCCCGGCAGGAGTTCGAGACCGGTCAGGCCGCCTTCCAGCTGAACTGGCCGTTCGTCTACCCGTCGATGCAGGAGAAGAAGCCCGAGCTGGCGAGCAACGTCGGCTGGGCGCGACTGCCCGGCCTGCAGCCTGGGGTGCCGAGCAAGTCCACCATCGGCGGCGCCAACTACGCGGTCAGCAGCTTCTCGACCAAGCCGGACCTGGCCTTCGAGGCGACGAAGTGCCTGCGGAACCCGGAAAGCCAGAAGTTCTCCGCGATCAACGACGGCGTGCCGCCCGCTCTCGAATCCGTCTACTCGGATCCCGAGGTGGCCGCCGAGTACCCGATGCGCGACACCATCCTGGAAGCGCTCAAGGATCCGGGCGTGCGAACGGTGACGCCGGCTTCGCAGAACGTCTCCACGGCGCTGTCCAACCTGCTCGCGCCGATCGGGGAGATCGACCCGCAGAGCACTGCGGAGCGGATGCGCACCGAGGTGCAGAACGCCTTGGACTCCAAGGGAGTGATGCCGTGATGGTGCAGGCGGATCAAAAGGAACCCACCGCGGTGTCCGTTGGAGGGGCGATCAGCGAGGGCAAGAAAGCCGAGCGCAAGCTCGGCTGGCTGCTGTGCGCCCCGGCCGCGCTGGTGATGATCGCCGTCACCGGCTGGCCGATCCTCTACGCGCTGTGGCTGTCGTTCCAGCGCTTCGACCTCAAGTACCCGGACCAGCGCGAGTTCGTCGGGTTGGACAACTACATCACGGTGCTCGGCAACGGCTACTGGTGGAGCGCGTTCTGGGTGACGATCCTGGTCACCGTCGTCTCGGTGGCGATCGAGTTCGCCCTCGGCATGGGGCTGGCGCTGGTCATGCACCGCGCGCTGGTCGGCCGCGGCCTGGTGCGCACCGTGACCCTCATCCCGTACGGCATCGTCACCGTCGTCGCGGCCTTCAGCTGGCGCTACGCGTGGACGCCCGACACCGGCTACCTGGCCAACGCGATCACGCCGGGCGGCGCGCCGCTGACCGAGCACGCCAGCGCGCTGGCCATCGTGATCCTGGCGGAGATCTGGAAGACCACGCCGTTCATGGCGCTGCTGCTGATGGCCGGTCTGGCGCTGGTGCCCGACGACCTGCTCAAGGCGGCGGCGATGGACGGCGCGGGGCCGTGGCAGCGGTTCGTGAAGGTGATGCTGCCGGTGATGAAGCCGGCCATCCTGGTCGCGCTGCTGTTCCGCACCCTCGACGCGTTCCGCGTCTTCGACAACATCGTGGTGCTCACCTCCGGCGCGCAAGGCACCTCGTCGGTGTCCGTGCTCGCCTACAACAACCTGATCAAGGGCCTGAACCTGGGCATCGGCTCGACCATGTCGGTCCTGATCTTCATCGCGGTCGCGATCATCGCGTGGATGTTCGTGAAGCTCTTCGGCGCGGCCGCGCCCGGTAGCGACGACAAGGGGAGGCGCTGATGGCCGGCGTCGGCGGGGCCGAGACCCCCGCGCGGAAGACCAAGTGGGCGCTGCTCAACATCATCGTGCTGGTGTACGCGCTGGTGCCGGTGCTGTGGATCCTGTCGCTGTCGTTCAAGACGCCGGAGACGCTCGCCGACGGCAACCTGATCCCGCGCGAATGGACCCTGGAGAACTACGCGGCGATCTTCGCCACCAGCGAGTTCACCCGCGCGCTGCTGAACTCGATCGGCATCGCGCTGATCGCGACCGCCATCGCCGTGGTGCTGGGCACCATGGCCGCCTACGCGATCGCCCGGCTGGACTTTCCCGGCAAGCGGGTGCTGGTCGGCGCCTCGCTGCTGATCGCGATGTTCCCGCAGGTCTCGCTGGTGTCGCCGCTGTTCGAGATCGAGCGGGCGCTGGGCCTGTTCGACACCTGGCCGGGGCTGATCCTGCCGTACATCACCTTCTCGCTGCCGCTGGCCATATACACGCTGTCGGCGTTCTTCCGGGAGATCCCGTGGGAGCTGGAGAAGGCGGCCAAGATGGACGGCGCCACGCCGGGGCAGGCCTTCGCGAAGGTGATCGCGCCGCTGGCCGCGCCGGGGGTGTTCACCACCGCCATCCTGGTGTTCATCTTCTGCTGGAACGACTTCCTGTTCGCGATCTCGCTGACCTCGACGGAGAACTCCCGCACCGCTCCGGTGGCGCTGCAGTTCTTCACGGGCGACTCGCAGTTCGAGGACCCGACGGGGTCGATCTCCGCGGCCGCGGTGGTGATCACCATTCCGATCATCGTGTTCGTGCTGTTCTTCCAGCGTCGCATCGTGTCCGGACTGACCTCCGGCGCAGTGAAGGGGTAACCAAGTGGCCGAGATCGTGCTGGACAAGGTGACCAAGCGCTACCCGGACGGGGCGCTGGCGGTCAACGAGGTGAACCTGGAGATCGCGGACGGCGAGTTCGTGATCCTGGTCGGCCCCTCCGGCTGCGGGAAGTCCACCACGCTGAACATGATCGCGGGGCTGGAGGACATCAGCGGCGGCGAACTGCGCATCGGCGGGGAGCGGATGAACGAGCGCGCGCCCAAGGACCGCGACATCGCCATGGTGTTCCAGTCCTACGCGCTGTACCCGCACATGACGGTGTTCGAGAACATGGCGTTCCCGCTGCGGCTGGCCAAGGTGGATTCGGCGACGGTGCGGCAGAAGGTCGAGGAGGCGGCCAAGATCCTCGACCTCGCCAAGCACCTGGACCGCAAGCCCGCGAACCTCTCCGGCGGGCAGCGGCAGCGGGTGGCGATGGGGCGGGCGATCGTGCGCAGCCCCAAGGCGTTCCTGATGGACGAGCCACTGTCCAATCTGGACGCGAAGCTGCGGGTGCAGATGCGGACCTCGGTGTCGAAGCTGCAGAAGCGGCTGGGCACCACGACGGTCTACGTCACGCACGACCAGACCGAGGCGATGACCCTCGGCGACCGGGTCGTGGTCCTGCGCGGCGGTGTGGTGCAGCAGGTCGGCGCGCCGCAACACCTCTACGAGCACCCGGCGAACCTGTTCGTCGCGGGCTTCATCGGCTCGCCCGCGATGAACTTCGTGCCGGTCGAGGTGGCCGACGGCGCGCTGCGCGGCCCGCTGGGCGACATCCCGCTGAGCGACCGGATCCGCACCGCGCTGGAGTCCGCGGACGCGCCGCGCGAACTGGTGCTGGGCATCCGCCCGGAGCACTTCGAGGACGCGGCGCTGCTCGACGACTCGGCCCGCGCGGCGGGCGGGACGTTCACCGGTGAGGTGGACGTGGTGGAGGAGATGGGCTCGGACAAGTACGTGTACTTCACCCTCCACGGTGGGCGGGCGAGCACGGCGGAGCTGGACGAGCTGGCGGCCGACAGCGGCAGCGCCGAGGTGCCCACGGACGAGGGCCAGGTGGTCACCCGGCTCTCGGTCGAATCGGCGGCGAGGGAGAGCCGGCCCCTGACGGTCTGGTTCGACCCGGACAAGATCCACCTCTTCGACCCGGCCACGGGCCGAACCCTCACCTGAGCAACCCCACCGAGACCCGATCGAGGTGAGGGGCACCCACGCCCGAGCAACCGGGCACGGGTGCCCCCCACCCACGGCCAAGAACCACCCACGGCAAAGAGCCACGCACGGCCAAGAGCCACCCACGACCAAGAGCCACCCACGGCCAAGAGCCACGCACGGCCAAGAGCGACCCACGGCCAAGAGCGGATTCCAAACCAGAGCAAGGTGACCCCGTCGACCAACCCCACCACCCGATGGGTTGGGTTCGTCCGCAATTTCAATGGAAATCGGACCTTCGATTTCAATGGAAATTGCGGCAGGCGAACGCCGGTGGGGGTCAGGGGCGGCCTAGCTCTTGGGTCCAGTAGTGGCGGTAGTGGCTGTGCCCGGTCGCCGCGTGGCCCACGCCGAGGTCGGTGAAGGCGCAGTCGAGGATGTTGTCCCGGTGCGGGACCGCGTCCATCCACTGGCGGAAGGTGCCGTCGGCGGTATCGCGGCCGGCCGCGATGTTCTCGCCGACGTAGCCGCCCGGGAATCCCTCGGACCGGGTGCGATCCACCGGGCTGCGGCCGTCGCTTCCGGTGTGCCCGAAGAAGTTCCGGTGCGCCATGTCCGCGCTGTGCCCGGCGGCCGCCCGGCTCAGGTCGCCGTTCAGGCGCACCGGCGGGCATCCGGCCCGGGCCCGTTCGGCATTGGTGAGTTCGAGTATTCGCTGCTCCGGTGGCATCCGCTGGGCCGCCTGCAGCGGCGGCCCAGCGCAGAGCAGGAGAAGCGGGACGGCGGCCCCGCACGACAACAACCGTTCGACCAGCGACATCTGCGATCACTCCCAGCATCGCGACGATGGGTGGGAGTGTTGTAACCGCGGCACGACGACGCCGCCGGATCATTTCGCCGAATCCGGCTACCGGCCGGGCGTGCCGGATTCAGTCCATAGTGGACGCCCGGATACCGAGCGTTAGACCTGGCTCGCGATGAGCACGAACAGGGTGACGATCCACCCCATGATCAGGGCGACCAGGAGGGTGAGCTTGTTGGCGGCCAAGCGAGTCATGGCGGTGCCTCCCAACGTGAAAGAAACGAAGATCTGACGGAGATTCGTTTTTCACGATGTGGCCCGCGGTGGTCCCGGCAGGCGTCAGCGCGCGACGGCGCGCGGCGCGGCGGGAACCGCGTCCCACATCGCGCCGGGTTTTCGCTGCACCCAAGCAGTGTGCCGGAACAACTTCTCGGCGATCTCCCGACGCGTCACGGGGTTTCGCCGGGGGACCGGGCCGGTGAGGAGCCGATGCCGGACCCGCCCCTGGTGCTGCGGAAGACGGTGCATGACAACCTCCTCACGCGCTCGCGCCGACCGATGAGAACGGACGGTGGTGAAAGACAAGCGGAACGGCGTCCAGTCGGCGATGACGGGACGCGAAGTGACCCCGCACGGCATATCGCCGGCGGCGCGGAATTCGTTACGAAGTGCGATCACAGCCACTTGTTCCGCCGGAAGATCTTGAAGAGGACCATGCAGGCGCCGAGCATCACCATGAGGGCCAGGGGGTACCCGAAGGTCCAATTCGTCTCGGGCATGAAGTCGAAGTTCATGCCGTAGATCCCGGCGATCATGGTCGGCGTCGAGACGATCGCGACCCACGCCGAGATCTTGCGCATGTCGGTGTTCTGCTGGAGCGTGATCTTGGCCAGCGTCGCGTCCACCAGGGTGGTCAGCAGCTCGTCGAAGGCCCCTACCATTTCGGACACCCTCGCCAGGTGGTCCTCGACGTTGCGGAAGTAGGACCGCACCTCGTCGGCGACCATCGGCGTGTAGCCCTCGGCGAGCCGCTGCATCGGCTTGGTCAGCGGCTGCACCGCGCGGCGCAGCTCCATGACTTCGCGCTTCATCAGGTAGATGTGCTCGGCGTCGATCTTGGTGCCCGGCTCGAAGACCTCGGCCTCGATCTCGTCGATGTCGTCCTGGATGGCCTCGGTGACCTCCAGGTACGTGTCCACCACGTGGTCGGCGACGCCGTGCAGCACCGCCGACGGGCCCAGCGCGAGCTGCTCGGGGTCGGCCTCCAGCTGGCTGCGCACCTCGGCCAGGCCCGCGTGCTTGCCGTGCCGCACCGTGATGACGAAGTCGCGGCCGAGGAACACCATCAGCTCGCCGGTGTCGACGATCTCGCTGGTCGCCGACCGCGTCTCGGTGTCGGTGTAGCGGACCGTCTTCAGCACCATGAACAACGTGTTGTCGTAGCGCTCCAGCTTCGGGCGCTGGTGCGCGTGCACGGCGTCCTCGACGGCCAGCTCGTGCAGGCCGAAGGTTTCGGCGATGCCGTTGATCTGCTCTTCGGTGGGCTCGTGCAGCCCGATCCAGACGAAGCCGGAACCGCGCCGCCGCACCTCCTCGATGGCGTCGGAGTGGTTCCACGAACCTTCGACGCGGCGCCCGTCGTCGTAGATCGCGCAGTCGACGACGTACGCGGAGACGGGGGCGGCACTGCGGATGAGCGGCTGGGGCGCGCGGTTGTTCCGGTTGCGCAGGCCGAGCGAGGGCAGGTTGGGCACGGCGACCTCCAAGGTCCGGGCGCAGCTCCCCGGCGGACGGGGATCCGGGTGAGAGCTGCGTGGGTGGCGTGCTTCGCGGGCTCCGCCCGCTGCTCGCGCATCCCTGCCGGCCCTGATGGGCGAAGGCCTAGCGGCTGGCCCTTCCGGCGGGGATGCTGTTGGTACTGCACGGAAGCGCGCTATCGGCACTGCTGTCCACGATCCCTCACCTCCAGAAGGTCATCCACCGATGCGGTGGTCTTGAGTCAGCCAACCCGACACGATACTCCGTCCGAGTGGACCGATGGCAACGGCTCGCATTCGAGGTCACAACCCGCCGGAACCGCAATGCATGGAACGGGTGAATTGGGCGGATTGAGTGAATCGCATCCGGACCCGTGTTCGACCCGAACCGCGCCTCTCGGCGGGTCGTGACGGGACCGCGACGGCGTTCCCCGGTCGTATTTCAGCCGTCACTCGTTGCGGGGTAAACTATTCCAAGAGCGCAGGATCTCGGCGAGGCCTTCGGTCAGTGCTCCGTCGCGGTCCAGTGTGGCGAAAGTCGCACTGTCCGCCCAGATCGCATCGGCGGCGTCGTCACCAGCGGAAAGCTCCTGCTCATTGCTCCAGCAGGAGTAATCCAGGATCTCGTAGGTGCCGCGCGCCGCGGGCCGGAAGATTCGGCCGACGAGCTCACCGACGGTGACGGAGAGTCCCGTTTCTTCGCGGACTTCGCGCTGTACCGCCGAATGGTCGGTCTCGCCGGGCTCGACTCGGCCACCCGGTAGGGACCACTTCCCCTTGCCGGGCTCATGTGCACGTTTGACCAGCAGCAACCGGCCGTCCGGGTGGTGAATTATCGCGCCGACGCAGCGGATCACAGGATTCTCCGATACGATCATCGCCACGGAGGGTAGTTGATCCGGGGCTGCCCGGAAACGACTGACCCAAGTGCGGTACAAAGCTGCCGTAAAGCGGCGGAGTGCGGTACAACGGATCAGCAGGCGCCTGCGCTACTCAAGGGCATTTCGGACGGGGTGCGTCACAGTGAACATGAAGAAAATCCTCACGTGGGCCGGAGTTGCTTTCCTCCTGTTCTTCCTGTTTTCCGCGCCAGTGGAAGCCAGCGGTGTCATCAACGGCATCCTGGGCAGTCTCCGGGGAGCAGCTGAGGCCGTCATCACCTTCATGCAGAACCTCTTCCAGTAAAGCGCGAGCCGCGGGAGGCGGGTGCCGTGTTCGCTCCTAGGGACCCCGACGAATACCTGCTGGACAGTGAACGCCGAGTGATCCGCGTTCGGCGTCACTGGGCGGTCCTGGTGTGGGACCTCTTCGAGGCGGCCGGCTTGCTGGTTGGTCTGGTGATGGTGTCCTACCTGGTGCCCGAGGGCAGCGGTGGGCTGGTCCAGAACATCCTCTGGTACGCGGGGCTGATCATCCTGATCCGCTTCGCGTACCAGGTGCTGGACTGGTACGTGGAACGCATCGTCGTGACCGACAAGCGGTTCCTGATCACCACCGGCATCTTCACCACCAACGTGGCGATGATGCCGATCACCAAGGTCACGGACCTGACGTTCGCTCGCACGCTGATGGGCCGCCTCTTCGGGTACGGCACTCTCGTGGTCGAGTCGGCCGGTCAGATCCAGGCCCTGAACCGCATCGACTACGTGCCGAACCCGACCGAGGTCGAGGACGCGATCTCGGCGCTCGTCTTCGGTGACAAGAAGGGCCAGCAGCAGGACCGCTTCTCCATGCTCAAGGCGCGGCGCGCCGCGGTGGGCAAGCGGAAAGCGGCGAAGCTCTGACCCGTCCGGTCGGCCCGGCGCGGCGGCGCCCGGGTCGGCCGGACGGGTGTTGGTTCGGTCCTCCGTCGGACCATCGGTCACACTGGTGGGTGTGCGAATCGACCTGCACACGCATTCCACCGAATCCGACGGGACCGATGCACCGGCAGAGCTGGTGGCGACGGCGCTCGCCGCCGGCCTGGACGCGATCGCGATCACCGACCACGACACCACCGCGGGATGGGCGGCGGCCGAGCGGGCCGTGCGCGATCTCGCGGAGCCCGGCCGGTTCCGGCTGGTGCCGGGTGCCGAGCTGTCGTGCTCGTGTCCGGGCGAGGACGGTCGGAACATCACCGTGCACCTGCTGGCGTACCTGTTCGACCCGGACTCCACCGCGCTCGTGCGGGAGCAGTCGCGGCTGCGCGCCGAGCGCCGGGAGCGGCTCTACCAGATGGCGCAGCACATGGCCGCCGACGGTTTCCCGGTCGACCCGGACGAGCTCATGGCCGGCCTGCCGCCCGACTCGCCTGGAGGCCGGCCGCACCTGGCCCGAGCGCTCGTCAACGCCGGGACGGTCGCCAGCGTCGACGAGGCCTTCGCCAAGTACCTCGGCGGCCGCGGCAGCTACTACCTCCCGCGCACCGACACGCCCGTGCACCGCGCGATCGAGATGATCGCCGAGGCCGGCGGCGCGACGGTGCTGGCGCACCCCTTCGCGACCGCGCGGGGGCCGATCGTGACCGCCGACATCGTGGCCGAGCTCGCCGGGCGCGGGCTCGCCGGGATCGAGATCGACCACCCCGACCACGACGCCGAGACCCGGACGCGGCTGCGCGGGCTGGCCGCCGAGCTGGACCTGATCCCCACCGGCAGCAGCGACTACCACGGCACCAACAAGACGATCCGGATCGGCCAGGAGACGACTCCGCCCGACTCGTTGGATCGGCTGGTGGAGCGGTGCAGCGGCAGCAAGGTCATCGGCTGATCGTGGCGGAACGGCCGGGTAGCGGGAAAACTGCGTACTGTGGGGGCGTGCAGGGGCAGCTCGGTCTAGAAGGAATTCCCAGCAAGCTGGTGCGGGTCACGCCGGCCAGGCTCGCGACCTGGGCGAAGTGCCCCCGGAAGTACCGCATGACGTACCTGGACCGGCCGGCGCCGTCGCGCTCCGGTGCTTGGGCGAACGCCACGCTGGGCGCCGTCGTGCACAACGCCCTGCGCGCGTACTTCGAGCTGCGAGCGGATCAGCGCAGCCCGGAGCGCGCCGCCACGTTGGTGCGCGAGTACTGGAAGTCCGACGGTTTCGCGAGCCCGGAGCAGGCGGGCGACTACCGGCGCCGCGCGCAGGAGTGGGTCGGCTCGTACGTCGAGCAGCTGGCGCCCGACGTCGTGCCGCTCGCGGTGGAGCGTTGGGTGTCCGCGCCGATGGGGTCGATCATCGCCGAGGGCCGGGTGGACCGGATCGACGACCGCCACGGCGAAATCGTCGTCGTCGACTACAAGACCGGCCGGCACGGACTGCGCGTCGACGATGCGCGGCAGTCGCTGGCGCTCGGGCTGTACGCGTTGGCAGCGCGCAAGACCCTGCGCCGGCCGTGCCGGCGGGTCGAGCTGCACCACTTGCCGACCGGGACCGTCGCGGGTTGGGATCACACCGCGGAATCGCTCGCCGCGCTGCAGGATCGCGCCGAGCAGCTCGCCGGAGAACTCCAGGCCGCGACCGACGCGTTCGAGCTCGGTGCCGATCCGCAGGCGATGTTCCCGGTGCGAACCGGACCGCACTGCTCGTGGTGCGACTTCCGGGCGCATTGCGAGGAGGGCCGGCAGGCTGCGCCGAGCCTGCCGCCGTGGGCCTTGCTGGGGGATTGACGAGCATGCGACCTGAGGACGGGCCGATGCGCACACCCGCTTCGCAACGACCGCGGCCGCCCCGTACGCGGCGCCTGCCGGGATCCGACGAGCTGCCGCCGCAGCGATCGCGCGGTCGGCATTCGCTGAGCCGGCCGACGCCGCCCAGCCGGGCCGGTTCCGCGCTCCGCGGCCTCACCGGCGCGTTGGCGGCCGGCTTCCTGCTGCTCGCGCTCGTGCTGGTGGCGGTGCAGTTCTGGGCGACGAACCAGGGGCAGGAAGGCCCCGGGCTGGCCGCGGTGATCGCTCAATTGGTGGCGTCGCTGATCGCCCTGGTGCTGCAGGCGATCGCGGACCGGCGCGACGACGCGCGCGGCGGCTTGGCTGCCTGCGGCGTCCTCGTGGTCGTGTTCGGCTCGTTGTGGTTCTGGTGGTGGGCCTGACGGGCGTCCGTGTTTCCGTTGAGGGACAAGGACTTTTCGCGCCGCTGGTTCAGCGCAGGGCGACGAGCGTGTCGCCGCGCTGTTCCAGGAGAACCGGGCCTACCGCGTTGAGCTGGACCGGGCCGGTGTAGCCGGCGCGGTCCACTGGGATCACCCGCTCCCGGGTGCCGGTCGGTGCGTCCAGGACCGCCAGTCCCTCGGGCACCGGTACCAGCAGCTTCCCGCCGAATCCGACGCCCGGGCCGAGCGTGTCCGGCGCAGTCCACAGTGGAGCGAGGGTTTCCGGGTCCAGCGCGACCGTGTCGGTGCCGGTGTGCCAGTAGATCCGGCGGCCCTTCGAGGTCGACTCGACCTGCACGTTCGCCCGGAGGTCGGGAGTGCCGACGCGCACCGGGAAGGTGTTCTCCACCGCGCCGTCGTTGTTGTAGACCACGACCTCGGAACGGTCCCGGAGGACCACCGCGACGTGCTTGTCGTTGACCGCGATGACCCCCGCCGACTCGCTGCCGAGGACGACGCTGAAGATCTCCTCCGGCTTCTCGTCGTCCTCGGGGTGGGCCTTCAGGACCGTGATCCGGCCCTGCTCGCGGGGGCACACCTCGACGGCCCCCACCCGCTCGCCGCCCACTCCGATGGAGGAGTAGGTGCAGTCCGGGCGCTTCATGTTGTTGTCCGGGTTCTTCACCGCGGGCGGCATGCCGAACTGCTGGGTGCGCACCAGGTCCGAGCGCCAGGACTCGAAGGAGCGCTGCCCGGTGGCCGTCACGTAGGTGCCGTCGCCGAGCAGCTGGGTGCCGAACTCGGCGTCGGCGTTGCGCTGCGGCCCGCGCACCCCGGTGGCCCCGCGCAGCGAGGTGACCTCGCTGCAGTTCTCGGACTTGCGGTAGACCGCGATCGCGCGGTTCCACTCCGCGCCGACCGTGCACAGTGGAATGTCGCGGGCGTAGCGCCAGGCGACCTGACCGGTCAGCGGGTCGTGGCCGCTCACCTCGTTGCCCGCCCCGGTGACCACTCCGGCCCCGGCGACGACCGGCACCGGAGTGGCCGGGCTGGTCGCGCGCCACGCCTCGGACAGCGTCTCCGGCACGGCGGTGGCCGAGGGCAGTTCCGGAATCGGCTGGGCGGCGGGCTCGGACACGGTGGCGCGCGCATCGCTGTTGAACCAGATCACGACGCTACCGGCGAGCACGGCCACGACGATCAGCGCCACCACGGCGAGGTCGGTTCTCGTGCGCCGTTCCGGCCGGACCACAGTCACTCCTCGATCGCCTGGCTGTTCCTGCGCCGAGCTTAGAGCCTGTCGCCGGACTCGCCTTGCGTGGCGGTGCGGGTGGCGGCGCCCCTGCGGGAGTTGCGGACGCCGCCTGGAGTCCGACCCGCGAGCCTCCCGGCTCACGGGTCTCGCCTGCTGCTACGCGGCGCCGCCTTCGGCGTTGCCGCTGCGTGCCGTGTCGCCGGCTTCGCCGACCGGCTCGCCCGAGCGACGCCTGCGCCGCCGACGGCGCGGCCGCTCACCGGCGTCGGCTTCGCCTCCTGCGGCGGGCGCTTCCGGCTGCTGCACCGCGGTTTCGGCACCGCTGCGGGTACGCCGGCGCTGCCGGCGTCGGGCGGGCCGGGTCTCGGCGTCGCTGTCCTGGCGGGCACCGCTCTCGGCTTCGCCCTGGTGCTGGTCCGCGCCGCCGCGGGTGCGCCGCCGGCTGCGGCGCGGCCGCTTGGCCTCGCCCTGCGTCTCGGGCTCGGCGTCCAGTCCGGCGCGGGTGCGCTTGGACAGCGGCAGGCGACCGGTGACGTCCGTCGGGATGTCGAGGTCGGTGAACAGGTGCGGCGAGGTCGAGTAGGTCTCGACCGGCTCGGGCTTGTCCAGGCCGAGCGTGTCGCTGATCATCTTCCAGCGGGGCTCTTCGTCCCAGTCGACGAGCGTGATCGCGACGCCTTCGCGACCGGCCCGGCCGGTGCGGCCGATGCGGTGCACGTAGGTCTTCTCGTCGTCCGGGCACTGCAGGTTGATCACGTGGGTCACGCCGGCGACGTCGATGCCGCGGGCCGCGACGTCGGTGGCCACCAGGATGTCGACCTTGCCGGAGCGGAACGCTCGCAGCGCCTTCTCGCGCGCGCCCTGCCCGAGGTCGCCGTGCACCGCGCCGGCCGCGAAGCCGCGCTCGGTGAGCTCGTCGGCGAGCTTCTGCGCCGTCCGCTTGGTCCGGCTGAAGATCATCGCCAGGCCGCGGTCGGTGGACTGCAGGGCCTTCGCGATCAGTTCGCCCTTGTCCATGGCGTGCGCCCGGTAGATGAACTGCCGGGTGCGCTCGTGCACCGCGCTCTCGTCGGCCTGCTCGGCCCGGATGTGCGTGGGCTGCGTCATGAACGTGCGGGCCAGGGTCAGGATCGGGCCCGGCATGGTGGCCGAGAACAGCATCGTCTGCCGCTGCTCGGGAACCATGCGCAAGATGCGCTCGATGTCCGGCAGGAAGCCGAGGTCGAGCATCTCGTCGGCCTCGTCGAGCACCAGCCCGCGGACCTTGCCGAGCACCAGGTGGCGCTGTTCGGCCAGGTCGAGCAGGCGGCCCGGGGTGCCGATGACCACGTCGACGCCCTTGCGGAGCGCGGAGATCTGCTCCTCGTAGGGGCGGCCGCCGTAGACGGCGACGGTGCGCACGCCCAGGTGCTTGCCCGCGTCGGTGAGGTCGCGGGTGACCTGGAGGCACAGCTCGCGGGTCGGCACCACGACGAGCGCCTGCGGGGTGCCGTCGCCGGGCACCTGCAGGCGGTGCAGCAGCGGGACGCCGAAGCCGAGGGTCTTGCCGGTGCCGGTGCGGGCTTGACCGATCAGGTCCTCGCCCTGCATCGCCAGCGGCAGGGTCAGTTCCTGGATGGCGAAGGTGCGCTCGATGCCGGCTTCGTGCAGCGCGCGGACGATGTCCGGGTGCACGTCGAGCTCGGCGAAGGTCGGAGCGTCCGGGTTGCCGGCGGTGCCGGCCTTCAGGTGCGGCGCGTCCGCGGCTTCGGGGGCGCCGGACTCGAGGTGTTCGAGCTGCGTGTCGTCCGTGGTGGTGGTGGGGCTGCCGCCCCCATTGCGATCTTCGAGGCCGTCGGGGGCCTGGCTGTTGGTGAACGTCAGAATGATCGCCTCTCTCGGTACCTGCGCGCATGCGTCCCGGTTCGGGCCGATCCGTGGCGACGTCCTCCCGGCACGGCAGCTCGCTGCTCGCGGCCGCTCTTCGTGCTCGTGGTCACCGACGTGATGGTGCGCGCCCTTGTTCGCTCAGCGGCTGAGCCGCTGTTGGTTCGTTCTTCTCGGCGTCGCGTGCGCCAAGGCCGACGAGCGATTTCGCTCGGGCCGCGTACACGCAGGCTGTGGTCCCGGGGGCCGTCCCGCTCGGACGGGAGTCGCCCAGACCGTGACGTTCGGGGAGCCAGCACCGCGGTCTTCACGACCGGGTCGCCGGCTGTGCCGCCGACTGTGCCGTCGGACGCCGATGCTCCTCCGAGGTCCGAGGATACCTGTTGGTCGGCCGTTCTCACCGTGGCGCGTATAACTCGGGCGTGCCGCCGGTTAGGCTCGCAGCCATGAACGAGGCTGACCAGCGCGGTGAAAGTGACGAGCGTTACTCCGAGGGTGTCGTGGATCTGCTCGCGGCGCTGGCCTTCGGAGAGCTGTCGGCCTTCGACCGGCTCGCCGAGGACGCGCGCACCGCACCCACGCTGACCGGCCGCGCGGCGCTGGCCAGCATGGCGGCCGCGGAGATCGGCCACTACCGGCAGCTGGAGGAGCACCTGGCGGGCCTCGGGGTCGCGGTCGACGAGGTCATGCAGCCGTTCGTGGCGCCGTTCGAGGCGTTCAACGAGTCCACCGCGCCGCATTCGTGGCTGGAATCACTGGTCAAGGCCTACGTCGGCGACGGGCTGGCGGCCGATTTCTACCGCGAGGTCGCGGAGTGGCTGGATCCCGCCACGCGGGAGCTGGTGCTGACCGTGCTCGCCGACACCGGCCACTCGGCGTTCGCCGAACGCGAGGTGCAGGCGGCCTGCGAGGACGACCGCAAGCTGCGGGACAAGTTGACGCTGTGGGGGCGGCGGCTGCTGGGCGAGGCGATGACGCAGGCGCAGCGGGTGGTCGCCGAGCGCGACGCGCTGGCGGAGCTGATCATCAAGGGCTCGGGCGACCTCACCGGCATCGCGGCGATGTTCCGGAGGCTGCAGAACAACCACACCAAGCGGATGGCCCGCTTGGGCCTGGGCTGATACCCGTTCGCGGGTTCGTTTCGCGTGGCTCCAGGCGACGCCTGAGAACCCGCGGCGGCGTGAGCTGCGCGGCTTCGCCGCTGGAAAGACGAAAACAGGTTTCCCGGGCAGGACTCGAGTCGTCCTCGTTCGGTGGCGTCGCGAGGATCCGCCGATCAAGGCGGGACCTGGGATAGCCTTGCCACATCCCAACGGATTCGAGTGCTCAACGGAGGTTCGGCGTGGAGGTCAAGATCGGCGTCGTGGACAGCCCGCGCGAGCTGACGGTCGTCAGCGGACAGTCCCCGGAAGAGGTCGAGTCGCTGGTCGCCGACGCGCTGAAGAACGCAGAAGGCGTGCTGGCGCTGACCGACGAGAAGGGGCGGCGGATCATCGTCCCGTCGACCAAGGTCGCCTACGTGGAGATCGGCCCGGCGACGCCGCCGCGCGTCGGCTTCGGCGTGAGCTGACCTGGGTTTTTCCGCGCGAGGGGCACCCCGGCCGAACTCGGCCGAGGTGCCCCTCGCGCTTTGCGTCAGTCCAGTTCGGCGGGGATCTCGAAGGGCGGGCGGCCGGTGCCGGTGATCCGGTAGCGGCCCCAGGGGTCCTGGTCGGAGAGGGTGCCCGTCGCCTCACCCGCCGGTGTGCGCAACATCACATCCTTCTTGCGGTGTTCGGCGAACTCGTCCACGTCCTGGTGCGCGGACAGGCGCCCGTACCAGTGGAAGCGGCCGTCGATGGGCTGGAAGTGGCCGCGCAGGACCACCTCGACCGCCAGTTCCCGCTCATCGGCCAGGAGCGTGGCCGGGCCGCGGTAGTCGTCCTCGTCGTGCTCGTCGTCAGCCATGGTCTTCGTCCTCCTCGTCTTCGGGCGTCTCGTGTTCGCCGGGCACCAAGCGCAGGTCGTTGCCGAGGTCCAGCGGTTCGTCGGGGTCGATCACCAGGCCGGCCGAGCGCAGCACGCCGTCGATGGCGAACCAGATGATCTGCGCCAGGTAGTCGGTGAGGTCGCTGCGGCTCATCGACTGCCGCTCCAGCCACCAGTCGCCGCTGGCCTGCACCATGCCCACCAGGCCGTGGCTCCAGGGCTCGACGCCGCCGGAGTCCAGGCCCAGCGCCCGCAGGTATTCGCCGAGGATGCGGGACAGCGAGTTCGCGATCACCATCTTCTCCGCCGACACCGGGTCGGAGCGCACCGGCCGGTCCGCGAAGGTGCGCTGCACGACGAACCGGTACAGCTCCGGGTACTGCTCGATGGTGCCGAGGTAGGCGTCGAGCAGGCGGCGGATGCGCTGGTTGGGCGTGCCGCCCTCGTGGAACAGCGGCCGCAGCCGTTGCATCAGCAGCTCGGTGCCCCATTCGCCGACCGCGACGTACAGGTCGCTCTTGTCGCTGAAGTGCCGGTAGAGCACCGGCTTGCTGACTCCGGCCTCGGCGGCGATCTCGTCCATCCCGACCTCGGCGCCGTGCTTGCTGATGGCGCGCACCGCGGCCTCGACGAACTCGGCGCGGCGGGCTTGGCGGTGTTCGCGCCAGCGCTCCCGGCGCGCGTCGCCGCGGGCTTTCTCCGGTGTGACCGCCTTGACAGGGCGAGAGATGTGGCTCACGCTACCCAAGGTAACTGTTACTGGAAGTAACATGCAATCTCGATGCCGAGAGGGTGATCGCCGGATGAGCAGGGCCCTGCAGGTCAACGACCGCGAGAAGACGGCCGCACGGCTGCTGAATTCGTCCGCCCGGAACAGCTACGACCCCGAGGTCGACGTCGACTGGGACGCGCCGCTGGCCGACGGCAAGCCCTACATCCCGTTCAAGCGCAGCTCGCTCTACGGCACGCACCTCTGGGACCGGCTCAGCGAGGAACAGCGCATCGAGCTGACCAAGCACGAGTTCGCCAGCATCGCCTCGAACGGCCTGTGGTTCGAGGTGCTGCTCATGCAGATGCTGCTCAAGGAGTTCTACAACTCCGACCCGCGCACCAGCCACGCCCAGTACGCGCTCACCGAGGTCGCCGACGAATGCCGGCACTCCACCATGTTCGCCAAGGCCGTCGACCGCATCGGCGCGCCCGCCTACGGACCGCTGCCGATGCTGCACCGCGGCGGCCGGATCCTGCCCGCCGTGCTGCGCGGCCCCTCCGCCTACGCGTCGATCCTGGTGGCCGAGGAGATCCTGGACCGCTTCCAGCGCGACCAGATGTACGACGAGGACGTCCAGCCGCTGGTGCGCATGGTCAACCGCATCCACGTGCTCGAAGAGGCCCGGCACGTCACCTTCGCGCGCGAAGAGGTCGTCCGCCGGATGGCCGAGTGCAACGCCGCCGAGCGCGCCTACCACCAGTACTGGACCGCGCTCGTCTCGTACTGCATCTGCCTCAGCCTCATCAACCCGCACGTCTACAAGGCGGTCGGGATCCGGCCGCGCGACGGCTACCAGGCGGCCTGGGCCAACCCCGGCTTCCTGGACACCCTGCACTGGGGTGGCGAGAAGATCATGGCGTTCCTGGACGAGGCCGGACTGGTCGGCAAGCCGGGCATGCGCTGGTGGAAGAAGGCGAACCTGATCCGATGAAGGGCGAAACCTTGCGCACGATGACCGCCGAAGAGTTCACGACCAGCGACGGAACCCGCTTGCGGATGGTCGACGAAGGCCCCGCCGACGCGCCGGTCACCGTCGTCCTGGTGCACGGGTGGGCCCTGACCAAGCACACCTGGGACCGGGTGGCGGACGGCCTGCCGAAGGCGGCCGGGACGCAGCTGCGGATCCTGCGGTTCGACCTGCGGGGGCACGGCGAGAGCGACCCGGCGCAGCCGGGGAGCGCGAGCATCCGGCAGTGCGCGGACGACCTGGCGGAGCTGATCGCGGAGCGGGCCCCGGAGGGGCCGGTCGTGCTCGCCGGGCACTCGATGGGCGGCATGACGATCATGGCGTTCGCCGAGCAGCACCCGGCGCTCTTCGCACGGCGGATTGCGGCGGTCGCGCTGGTGGCGACCTCGGCGGGCGACCTGGTGGCGCCGACCCTCGGCCTGCCCCGCCCGGTCGCGGCCGTCGCCAACCGGGGCGAGCTGGCGTTCCGCAAGCGGCTCGCGGCCTCGCGCGGGAAGCGGCTGGTCCCGCAGTCGTCCTGGCTGCGACCGGGGATGCGCTGGCTGCTGTTCGGCCGGAGCCCCGAGGCCGCCGACGTGGCCGCCACGGCGGATTGGGTCGCGGGCTGCCACCCGGCGAACATGGCCGCCTACCGGCAGGCCCTGGCCGAGCACGAGCGGCACGGCGCGCTCGCGGCGTTGCGGTCGGTCCCGACGGTCGTGCTGTCCGGGCTGTCCGACCGCCTGACACCGCACTCGCACGCTCGGCGCATCGCGGACGCCCTGCCGGACGCCAAGCTGCTGATCTACGCCGGTGCCGGGCACATGCTGCCGCTGGAAAGGGCCGACGAGGTCACCGCCCGCATCGCGGAACTCGTCACCCGCGCGCTCCGCTGACCTGGGTGTCCCGCAATTTCAATGAGCGTTTTTCATCCTGCGTGTTCGAGGGTGAGGATGGCTTTGGCGAGGGTGCCGACGCGGTGGGGGCAGGCGCGGACGCGGTCGAG